>NZ_NHBI01000061.1:0-78343 GCF_002167505.1 Sulfitobacter sp. TMED3
GGTGTTTTCGTGCCGTTGGTCTTTCAGCCGGGCGAGGCGTTCCAATTCGATTGGAGCGAGGACTGGGCCTATGTCGGGGGCGAGCGTCTCAAGCTTCAGGTCGCCCATATCAAGCTGTCCCACAGCCGCGCATTTCTGGTGCGGGCCTATCTGCTGCAAACGCATGAGATGCTGTTCGATGCCCACTGGCATGGCTTTCGGGTGTTTGAGGGTGTTCCGGGGCGTGGCGTCTATGACAACATGAAGACAGCCGTTGACCGGATTGGTGTCGGCAAGAAGCGCGATGTAAACGCACGGTTCCTTGCGATGACCAGCCATTATGTCTTTGACCCTGAGTTCTGCAATCCCGCGGCAGGGTGGAAGAAAGGTCAGGTTGAGAAGAATGTGCGCGACGCCCGCCATCACGCCAAAGGCGTGCCTGCAGCACGACGGCTTTGGCAACTCATGCCCGCCTTTCCGAACCTCAATGCGCTGAATGAATGGCTGGAGGAGCGCTGCAAGCTTCTGTGGACCGAGACACCGCATGGCAGATTGCCTGGCAATATTGCGGATGTCTGGGACGCCGAGAAGGCCGCGCTGATGCCACTGCCCACAATGTTTGACGGCTTTGTCGAGCAGAGCAAGCGGGTGTCCCCCACTTGTCTGATAGCATTCGACCGTAATCGCTACTCAGTGCCTGCCAGCTTTGCGAACCGCCCTGTCAGTCTCCGCATCTATCCTGAACGGCTGGTCATCGTCGCCGAAGGCCATGTGGTCTGCACGCATGAGCGCATTATTGAACGCTCACACCGTCAGCCAGGGCGCGTTATTTATGACTGGCACCATTATCTGGCGGTGGTTCAACGCAAACCCGGCGCGCTGCGCAACGGGGCGCCCTTCGTTGAGATGCCAGAAGGGTTCCGGAAGCTGCAGGATCATATGTTGCGTAGGCCAGGTGGTGACCGCGTCCCTGTCATCGATACTTCGTATCGACTGCCGGTCAATGGATGGTCGACGTCCTGTCCTTGGTGCTCCACCATGACGAACAGGCCGTGCTTTGCGCGGTGGAAATGGCGCTGGAGGCGGGCGTGCCAACAAAAACCCATGTATTGAAGCTATTTCACAGGCTGGTGGATGGCGCACCGGTAGACCAGCCCGATGTGACCCCGCCTGCGGCTCTTTCTTTGAATAAGGAGCCCGAGGCCAATGTCGCACGATATGACGGGCTACGCACCACGGGAGCAACACGTCATGCGTCATGATCCCGCCCGTGCTGCCATCGTCATCATGATGCGCAGCCTGAAGATGCATCACGCCAAAGGCGTGCTTTCAGCACGACGCATGGCTCAGGCCGTGCAGGACCTGCATGAGCAGGGATCGCCCGCTTTCGATGCAGCGATCCCCATGTTGTCGCAGCTGCTTAAGGCCGAGATGGCTGAACGTGAGGTGCGTTCCATCCACTGCCCGGCAGTGCATGTTTACATGCATGAGAGGGGCCTACCACATGAAGGCAGCACGCTTTCCGGCATACAAAGACATCTCTGGCTTCGACTTTGGTGCCAGCGAAGTCCGTGAAGCTTTGGTCCGCCAACTTCACCGATGCGAGTTCATGGAGGCGGCTGAGAATGTAGTGCTGATCGGGGGCCCTGGAACGGGAAAATCACATGTCGCTACCGCCCTCGGCATTCAAGCAATCGAGCATCATCGCAAGCGTGTGCGCTTCTTCTCCACGGTCGAGTTGGTCAATGCGTTGGAGCAGGAAAAGGCCCAAGGCAAGGCAGGAAAGATCGCAGAGGTGCTGGTGAAAGCTGATTTGGTGATCCTCGATGAGCTCGGATATCTGCCGTTCAGCGCTTCCGGTGGCGCGTTGCTGTTACACCTTCTGAGTAAACTCTACGAGCGCACCAGCGTCGTTATCACAACCAACCTGAGCTTTAGTGAATGGGCCAGCGTGTTCGGTGATGCAAAGATGACCACCGCGCTCCTCGACCGCCTCACACATCGTTGCCACATTCTCGAGACCGGCAACGACAGCTATCGGTTCAAGGCCAGCTCGACGACAGCCAAACAAAAACGAAAGGAGAAAGCGGCATTGACGCCATCATAAAGCAAAGAACATAACAACTGGGTGGGTCAAGTCTCGGTGAAAATGCCGGGTCATGTATGGATACCCCCGTTCGCGCAAGATGGTTTTTCGACATAGTGACGTGTGATCGGATGCGGTCATGTATCAGGCCTGTTGTGCGGCAATCATATGACCGCTGGCCGGTATGGAGCTGCGCGGCCTTGATGCAAAATCAGTTCTGCGGGCTCTTGGCCCATTGACCCGGATGCGTTTTCAAAACCGTCGTCACCGATCTTTTGTCCTTACTGTCTATGACCTCCTCACACGCCGACTTCCACTACTGACTGCTCGATACAATCAAGCCGCTGTCAGACGTGGATCTCTGTAATCTACCTTCCGCGTTTCCATCGCCCACAGTGTTCGGGCCATCTTGTTGGCCAGTGCGATCGCCGCCACCTTGCGCGGCTTGCGTAGGAGAATGGAATGTAGCCAAGTCCCTGGGGTTGTTCCTTTGCGGGTTGCCCACCGAATGACCGACATTGCGCCAATTATGAGTAGTCGCCGGATATCCCGTTGCCCCATCTTCGACGTTCGGCCCAAGACCTGTTTGCCGCCAGTAGAATGTTGTCGTGGCACAAGCCCTAACCAAGCAGCGAAATCCCGACTGCGCCTAAAGACACAAAGAGATGGAGCAAAAGCCTCTATCGCCATTGCGGTAATGGGACCAACTCCCGGCATAGTCATCATCCGTGATGAAGCATCAGTTCGGGCGGCTTCTTGTTTCAACGTCGCCTCCAACTTCAAAATGCGAGATGATAGATCATCGATTTGCTCAAGATAGGTGTGAGCTGTTTCGACAACCAAAGGCTCCACTTCAGCTGCGGCCTCGTCAATCAACCGCCGGATATTTGCCAGATTGGACATGCCTTGCGGTGCGATCAGCCCGTGTTCTGCCAGATGCGCACGCAGAGCGTTGATCGTTTGCGTTCTTTGCCGGACGAAAAGATCTCTCGTCCTGAAAACCATAGCACGCGCCTGTTGTTGCGGCGACTTCGGTTCAACAAATCGCATAGTCGGCCGGCTGGCTGCTTCGGCTATGGCTTCTGCATCAGCGGCATCATTCTTTTGGCGCTTTACGAAAGGCTTAACGTACGCAGGTGGCACCAGCCGCACATTGTGTCCCAAAGCACCTATTTCACGGGCCCAGTAATGTGCTGTAGCACAGGCCTCCATCGCCACTACACAGGGCGGCAGGTCCGCGAAAAATGCCAACACCTGGCCCCGAGACAGCTTTTTGCGAATAGCAATGCCGCCATCAGCCGTGGCGCCGTGAACCTGGAAAACCCGCTTTGCCAAATCTAACCCAACGATGGTAACTTGTTCCATGGATGCTTCCTCCTATCAGTGATGTGACCCACATCACCTTGGCACATTGCGATGCCGTCGGGAGGGGGTATCCAACCCATCAGTTCTCGGTGACAATCAACACCCCTGCCCTGCTTACAGAAGGTGAAGAGGCCTCACTGGAGGTGTACCGATTGAAGCATATCGTCAGTGTCTAACTTCAAAACACTGCGCCAGAGCGGGCTTTTAAACACGTGGACAGCGCGCATTTCCGCGCCCTGGTCTTGGGTCGACATCAGCAATCCGGCCCATTCAAGCGGTCGTAAAACGCAGGCCTTAAAGGCGTATATGTCCCGCCTGGCAGCATTGCGGTCACTCTCCGGTTCGCCATAGAACTTTTGGTATAGGGCAACATCGCTGATGCCGTGATCGGCCTCCACGTTGATCACATTTATCCAAACTTCCCAATTACCGAAGGGCTGGTCGTCAAAGCGCGCATAAGAGGAGTGATCTATCTGATGTACAAAATAAGGGATCAATTCGACAAATAAGCGCCCGGGCGATTGGGCCAACTCTTTGCCACGCTTGGTGAGCCGGAACTCGTCTTTGAAGTGGCGACCAAGGCGTAATTCAATCAGCAGGAAGTGCAGCACTTCGAGCGGCGCGTAGTCAGCTTCGTTGATCACCTTATGATAACGGAACACCTCATCCGCACCTTCTCCTGGCCAGTCAAAATTCTGTACGGCCCAATGAACGAAGGTACGCTTGAACGCCTTGTTTTTGGTAATCCCGATCGATCCGTGTTCCTGCGTATATTGCAAGGTCAGAAGAGCTGCCCGTAGCAACGGTGACTGTAAAAGGTCGGGGTGGTCGTCAGCGAGGGTTTGGTATTCGATCATACCCGAAAGGTGTCATACACCGAACCGCTGCGCCATGATATTCGCGTAAGCTGTATGGACTAGTATTGTTACTGTCTTAATCTCGGAACGGAAGTTAGAACTGAGTAGCCATATACTTATCGGGCGGATACCGGTCATTCGCTGCGATCTTCACCAGGGTCTGCACTGCGGACTTTGCTGCCGTTCGCTGCGGACGCACAGTTGCATTGTAGTTGGTAAAACCATGTGGAGGAAGGGCTAAGCCGACCCTACACTGCGTTATAGATCAATACCCACTGTACCCGTTTCTGGAGACCGGGAACCAGCGGTGACATGTTATGTAATTGAGATATTGGACCCAGAGCCAGTTGATCGCCAAGCCGAACAAATTTCCCATCGCCGCGATCCAGATAAGAAGCGGGGAGGGTATGAGCCAGACGAACGAGACACCCGAAAGGACCGCAAAGAAGCGAGCCGGAGCGTCAATACATCAGCTGAGATTTGGCCAATGGGGATGAAGGTCGTCAATAATGAATTCGTGATGGTGAAGTTTGTTTCGCTTTCCCTGAAGATGAGGGTGGTTCACAGGCAGGTCTGGGTGGCTATGCGTCAGATGGTGCGGCATATCAGCAGGCCAGAACCGCAGCGCCACCGCAATGCCGACAGTCGCAACGATAGCCAAGACCATGAGTGTGGGAACTGTCCCGTATGTGGTCATCAGCCAACCTGCGAGGGGATAGGTGAGGAGCCAGCAGGCGTGGGAAAGCGCGAATTGCGCCGCGAAAATTGCTGGCCGGTCTTCGGGATGAGCGGAGCGGCGCAGAAGACGGCCAGATGGGGTTAATACGGCCGAGTTACCCAAACCGATCACCAGCCAGACAGCTAACAGCAATGGCCAACTTAATCCTATAGATATGACTAAGACCGCAATGGTGAACAGCGCCGCGACCATGAGCCAAGCGCCTGTCAGCATCACTGGCCTGTCGGGGAATCTATCCAGCAGCTTCGGCAGGGCAAGTGCCGAGATCATGCTGCCCGCCCCGAAAGCGAACATGCTCCAAGCCAAGGCGGTATCGTCCAGCCCGAGCTGCCCACGCACCAGAACGACCGTGTTGACCAAAACCATGGCCCCCGCGCTTGACACGGCCAAGCTGAGGCCCAGCAGGCCACGTAGACGCGGTGTTGCGAGGTAGATGCGAATGCCTCTTGTGGTGCGGTCATACACTCCGCGTGGCTCTGCAGCCTTGGGACTGGGCAAGATGACCGAGACCACAAGCAGGGCCGAGGCCACGAAGCCTGCGACCGTTCCCAAAAACAGCGCATTGTAGCTCATCACCGCCAGCAGCACAGCAGCCAGCGCGGGCGAGATGATGTTCTCCAGATCATAGGCCAGCCGCGAGAGCGACAGCGCTCGGGTATAGCGATCTTCTTCTGGAAGCACGTCCGGGATTGTCGCCTGAAATGTTGGCGTGAAGGCAGCAGAGGCCGATTGCAGCAGGAAGATCAGGACATAGACCTGCCAGACCTCGGTCACGAAAGGCAGGGCCAGCGCCACCGCCGCGCGCAAGAGATCCAGCGATACCAACATCGCGCGGCGCGGCAGCCGGTCGGTAAAGGCACCCGCGATCGGAGCAATTCCGACATAGGCAACCATCTTGATCGTAAAAACGGTGCCGAGCACCATCGCGGCCCGTTCTCCGGACAGATCGTATGCCAAAAGGCCAAGCGCCATCGTCGCTAATCCGGTCCCAAGAAGTGCTACGACTTGGGCCAGAAAGAGATGCCGGTAAGTGCGATCCGATAGAACAGCCAGCATATATCCCTCAAAGATAGCGGGTGATGGTTTTGAGTTCGGCGCGGTCGCTGGCGGAGCCGTCGACTTCAAGACAATGATCAATGTGATCGTGGATTAGAACTCGCTTCGCGTTGGTCACCGCCTTCTCGACGGCCTGAAGCTGCTGTGCGACATCCACGCAGGGTTTGCCTTCCTCTAACATTGTAATAACCGCACGCAGGTGCCCATCGGCACGTTTCAGCCGGGCAATGAGGGCGGGATGACTTGCATGAATATGTGTGTTTGACATACTAAGACCCTATCCCCCTCGGGGGGATAGGGCAAGACGGCGAAGCCGCCCAGAATGATAGGCAAGAGGCAGATAGCACGAATGCAGTTTTTGCGGACAACCGGACAAGCCGCTTTCGCGATGCTTCTCTGCGTGGCCGTGCTGCTCTGGTCTGTCGTGCCGACGTCGTCGCATGTCCCCGCTGTGCTGGATGTCCTCCAAGAAAACGAGCAGATGATCTTAGATCATGGGCATTCTCATGGTTTGGAAGAAGACCTCGCATGGGCCATGCACGGCCATAGTCATGACAGTGCGGACCATGATCATAGCCAGGCCGTGGTGCTGGCTCCTGAGCCGAATATCCGGCCTGTTGAGGTTGTCCGGGCTGCGTGGCGCCTAAGTGCCGCTTCGGCAAATATCTCAAGGGTGTATTCGATCGAAAGACCTCCGCGCGCGTGATCCCCAGTGCCATGTCGGCACTCTCATTCCGATCACAACCTTATTTGCGGAGTTCACTTCATGAACACAGTCCAACGGGGCTGGACCGATCTTGGCACACGCCGGGTCGCGATCTTGTCCCTCATCACGATAACTTTACTCATCCTGAGCGCAGGCCATGCCTTGGCTCATAATGTCACCCCCGGCGACGCGGGGTATATCCAAGAGATATGGGGGGTGAACATCATTCCCTTCATGTATCTCGGTGCCAAACACATGGTGACGGGTTACGACCATATCCTGTTCCTGCTGGGTGTCGTCTTCTTCCTCTACAAGATGAAAGACGTCGGTATTTATGTCAGCATTTTCGCCGTGGGGCATTCGACCACGATGCTGGCGGGGGTCTGGTTCGGCTGGGGCGTCAACGCCTATATCGTTGACGCTATCATCGGCCTGTCGGTCGTCTATAAGGCGCTCGATAACCTTGGCGCCTATCAACGCTGGTTCGGTGTGCAGCCCAACACAAAAGCCGCCACGCTGATCTTCGGCTTTTTCCACGGGACCGGCCTCGCGACCAAGATCCTCGACTACGATATCGCTTCGGATGGCCTTCTGGCCAACCTTCTGGCGTTCAACGTTGGCGTCGAACTGGGCCAATTGATGGCGCTCGGCGTCATCCTTATCGTCATGGGGTTTTGGCGGAAATCCCCCAACTTCTTCCGCCAAGCCTACACCGCCAACGTCGTTATGATGTCCATGGGGTTCATCCTGATGGGCTTGCAAATCACCGGCTACTTCGTAGCAACCTGAAAAAATAGGAGACCAATATGTTCAATGCAGAAAAACCAAGCCTCGACGAGCTTCCCTCCTCCCGCCAACTGCTCCGCTCGACAGCCATTGCCGCAGCCAGCGCAGTCGCTATCCTCGTGACCGTTGTGCTACCGGCCGAATATGACATCGACCCGACCGGGATCGGTGGCGTGCTTGGCCTTGCAGAGATGGGGGAGATTAAAACCCAGCTTGCCGCAGAGGCCGAGGCCGATCGCCTCATGGAGTTGGAAGCCCAGCAAGAAGCGCTGCGCAGCCAGCAAGAGTCGAGCCTGTTGAATGACTTCCTCGGCATCTTTGTCGGCGCAGCCCATGCCCAGGAAGTGACAGCCGAGCCAGGAAAGGAATGGCGCGACGAGATCACGTTCACTCTCGCNCCNGGTGANACCGCAGAATGGAAACTNGTCATGGAAGAGGGGCAAGTGGCTGAGTTTGTTATGCTGGTCAAAGGAGGTCGGGTGAACTTCGANCTGCACGGTCATGGTTCAGGCCAATCAGAGACCTATGAGAAGGGCCGTGGTTCTNCTGGTGCCGAAGGTGAGATCAAAGCGTCTTTCGCTGGCGAACACGGTTGGTTCTGGCGCAACCGCGACGATGAGGACGTTACCGTAACCGTCAAGGTGCGGGGCGAATACGCTGAGTTCAAAGACGCAAGCTGAAGATCTGACTGCCAGCGCATGCAATGGATGCGCTGGCAACCATTTTTAGTTGCTGAACAATGCCAGCCTTGGGATCTCCCCCGCAAACGCGATGCTGTTATTGCAGAACGTCTTTGGCTCGACGTGGTAAATAAGGGCTCAAACCGGTCCTTCGCCGCGTGTGGCATGAAGGTCCGGTAAGNGCCGGAAGCGGCGTCGAGCCAAGGTCGACCAAGGACTTGCCGACGCCGCACCGCCGCATGNCCGCTTNGAGCCCATAGCCGACCTTCNAGACAAATCCGTTAAGCGTCTCCTTTTATCGAGATCACCGTCGAAAACCGCCGAGCTTTGTCCGCGATTGAACAGAAAATTTGAAGCGCATGTCGAAATCCACCCGGCCCGAGCGTCCTAAGGGTATCGAAACCCTAAAAGAAAGGACCTTCCATGGTCTTCACGATCACCCCGCTCTACGCGTTGGCCGCTGCCGTCATCTACCTTGTCCTCTTTATGCGCGTGTCAGCGCTCCGTGGCAAAACCGGCATATCAACTGGCGAAGGCGGCAATGCGCTTCTGCTGCAACGCATCCGTCAGCATGGAAACTGCGCCGAGTGGTGCAGCTTTNTGCTTATCCTNATGATCCTGGCCGAAGGGGCGGGCGTCGCGCCACTGTGGCTGCATGCCGCCGGTGCATTGCTGATCNTGGGNCGCATCGCCCACCCCTTCGGGCTCGCCATTGACAACGCCGNTCATCCGCTTCGCTATATCGGCAATGGAACCAACATCACCGCCGCCTTGATCGCCATGGTCGGCATCGCCNTTCAAGCCCTTGCATTCTGAGAGTTCATAATGAAGTACATGCTTTTGATCTACAATGATCCCGCACAACAGCCCAAGTTNGGCACGCCCGAATTTGACCAGTTCATGANGGGGTATTTCGCCGCCAACGAACGAATGAANTCGGACGGCGTTCTGATCNCTGGTGAAGCTTTGCAGGGNGTCGAAACNGCCACTTCGCTGCGTCGAAAGGCCGGCAAGGTGGAGACGATGGATGGCCCCTTTGCCGAAACGCGCGAATATCTCGGGGGCTATTACGTCATCGAGGCGCCCGACCTCGACGCCGCATTGACCTATGCTGCGTTGATCCCGTCGGCCGATTTCGGCACCATCGAAGTCCGCCCCCTCATGGACTANAACCCGGCGGGCTGAACGGATGCCGCAGGCCATTCCCGGACCGGCCCATGCCATGGCGGCGGCNGCCTTGCTTGACCGCACCATCCAGACNGATCGAAGCAGGCTTGTGGCCATTCTTNCGGCAAGCCTGCGCGACATCACCCTTGCCGAAGATGTCCTGCAGGAGGCCGCCGTTTCGGCCCTGACCCATTGGGGGCGAAACGGTCCGCCTGCCTCGCCTGCAGGCTGGTTGTTGAAGGTTGCGCAGCGNAAGGCGATAGACAGGTTGCGGAAGACGTCGCGCCATACGCGGGTAACAGAGGCATTGGCCCTACTGNCCAACGACGACCTGATGCCTGACCAAGACTTCATCCCAGATGAACGCCTGCGCCTGATCTTCGCCTGTTGCCACCCCGCGCTTGAGCCAAAGTCGCGCGTTGCCCTCACACTGCGAACGGTATGCGGCTTGACAACAGTCGAGATCGCACGGGCGTTCCTTGACGCGGACACCACTATGGGTCAGCGCCTGTCCCGTGCCAAGGCCAAGATTGCGGCGACCGGTATTCCGTTCGCCATCCCCGGTCCCGATCAATGGGCGGAGCGCCTGAATGCNGTTTTGACGGCGGTCTACCTGATTTTCACAACGGGCTANGTCAACCGTCNNGATGAGACNCGCGATCTGTGCCACGANGCAGAGTTTNTGGCGCGTCTGATCAATCAACTCCGCCCTGATGATCCAGAGATNGAAGGGGCGCTGGCAATGATCTTGCTGATTGGGGCGCGTCGTTTCGCGAGGGTGTCACCCGACGGAGCAAGCTTGCCTCCTGATGAACAGGATCGCGGGTTATGGGATGCTGANAAGATAGCCGAAGGTCGGCANNTTCTGGAAACAGCTGTGCGCCGGCACGCTCCGGGGCCGTTCCAGATCAAGGCAGCCATTTCAGATTGTCACATGTCGCATCCCGGGCCGGATTGGCCGCAGATCGCGGCACTCTACGCAGCTTTGTGGCGGTTCGAGCCCACACCGGTCGTGGGTTTGAACGGGGCCGTTGCGATCGCGCGTGCCGGAGACCTGACACGTGGGCTGTCATTGATAGAAGACCTCAAAGAGGCGTTGTCGGACTACCAGCCCTGGCACGCCGCCCGGGCAGACCTGCTTGCCAGATCCGGGAACGTCGACGCTGCGCGAGAGGCTTACGCTCAAGCCATCGAAAGAGCGACAACGGACGCCGACGCCCTGTTTCTCAGGAGGCGCCTGAACGAGATCCGTTGACTGCAGAGGCAACCCGATGCGGCAATAGAGACGGGACGTCACCAGAAGCGCGCTTCTGTTCGGTCATTCAGGGAGGCTGCAGCGAATGCCGGCTTCGAGCCCATTCCGTTGAAAAACTCACTGACTTTGGAGCTTTGTCTCAAGCTATCGCTTTGATTTCTTTTGGATGCGCGAGACTTGATGGCTCCTCATCCTTTGGCTGGTATCATGGGCTTGAGTTTGGCCATTTTTCGGAGGTTTTGGGCGGTGGCGGCGAGAGTGAATTCATCCTGAACGCCACAGGGCCCTCGTAATCGGAGCCGTCCCAGACCGAGAATGCGTTTGAGGTGGGCGAAGAGCATCTCGACTTTCTTGCGGCGCGCCTGAGCCTTTGGATTGAACTCCGGGGCCGTGCATTGGCGGGCAAACTCCCGGACCTCCTCGAACCGCTCGCGGGTGACGGAACGTGCATCGACCTTCGGACAGCACCTCTCCTTTGCAGGGCAGATGCTGCAAACCATCTTGCTGGCGCGGTATTTGCGGCGGCCTGTTCGCGGCTGCTTGTTGCGTGGGTCCTTGTGGTATTGCCGAGTGCGCTTCAACTCTTTGCCTTCGGGACAAAGATACCTGTCATTGTCGGGATCCCAGGTGAAGTCGGACCGCGACCACGTTCCATCCTGGCGTTTCGATTTGTCAAAGACAGGGATGAACGGCAGGATTTGTCGATCCAACGCGAGCCAGGCGAGGTTCTCTTCAGAGCCGTAGGCGGTGTCAGCCGCAACCCAGTCCGGCTTCAGCCCGAAGCATTCGCTTGTCCGGTCGATCATGCGGCGTGATGCGCCCACTTCAGCTGTTTTGACGGACCTGCTCGCTTCAACATCGACAATGATCCCGTGATCTGTGTCGATCAGGTAATTGTCCGAATAGGCAAAGAACGCAGGGCCTTTCCGGGCTGCCGTCCATTGGCTCGCAGGGTCGACGTGGGCTGTGAACTTCGGCTTCACCTCGCTGGCGGCCCCAAAGGCTTCGTCATCCAATACATCCAGATACTCGCGCACCGCGCGTGGCGCATCAGTAGGGTCAACATCGCGCGCCGCCCAGTCCTCGGGATTGCTGGAGTTCTGCTTCTGGACATCCACGACAATCAGACTGGCATCGACCGCAAAGCCCTGTCCTCCAACCAACCCTTCCGACATGCAACGCGCGACAGTCGTCTCAAAAACATGGCGCAACAAGTCGCTCTCGCGGAAGCGTCCGTGCCTGTTCTTGGAGAAAGTAGAATGGTCCGGGATGCGATCTGTCAGATCGAGACGACAGAACCACCGGTAAGCCAGGTTCAAATGCCCCTCTTCACAGAGCCGCCGTTCTGACCGGATGCCGAAGCAATACCCAACCAACAGCATCCGGATCAGCAGTTCAGGATCGACCGACGGCCGACCCGTGTGGTTGTAGAAATCCGCCAGATGTGCGCGGATGGTGCTGAGATCAACGAAACGATCAATCGACCGCAGCAGGTGATCGTGAGGAACGTGACCTTCCAGCGAGAACTCGTAGAATAGCGAAGCTTGCGCTTCCTGCCTCGGTCCCATCATCGCAAATCCTCCCGCTCGCTGAGAGAATTGAATCAGGCGCTCGCACCCCAATCAACCAAGAGTTTTTCAACGGAATCAGCCCATAGTGCCGGATGCTGCGCTTTGCACGAACGTCCAGTTTTCGAGACGCAGCCAAAAACGTGTCAAAATTAAGCGGAGATTTGCCAAGGGTTTGTGGCACGTGGCATTTTGCAGCAGTCCGTCTAACCAGTCAGATTCTCCAGAACGGCGATCTTGGCCATTTCAAGGTCTTCGTTCTTCATGCCCGACCGGGCCATGACGCGTAGGCCAGAGTATACCGTGAGAACAAGCTGCGCGTGCTGCGCGGTTGCGTCGTCGTCTTGGTCCGGCCTGTCGGCGTTCAACGCCTCAGTGATTGCTGACCGCATCTTGGCGTAGCCGCGCAGAACAACCGCACCGGTCTTTGGGTCCAAGGACGCGCGGTCTGCTGCGGCATTGCACAGAAAACAGCCACGCCTGTCGGCATTGTCACGCACGGCTGTGATCGGGGCGGACAGGAACGCGTTGATGCGTTCCAACGGGGGGCGATCACCAGCGCGCAGGATTGCAACGGCTGAATCGACCATAAGCGCCTCGTACCGCGCCAGCGCCTTGAGATACATCTCTTGTTTGTTGCCAAATGCGGAATAGAGGCTCGCCTTGCCCATGCCTGTGGCCGCGATGATATCGCTCAGACCTGTGCCCTCGTACCCATTCTCCCAGAAAAGCTGCATGATCTTCGAGAGTACTTCGTCGGGGTCAAATTCCCTGGGGCGACCGGGTTGCTGCATGTGAAATGTTCCTCGCGAAGCTGTGACATTCTAATTATTGACCGATCGGTCTTTATCTCTTAGGTCTGGGTCATCGGCACTGACGCCGCACAGCTATACCAAATTTAAGACCGATTGGTCAAGAAGGAGACGCACATGACATACGCAACCGACAAAGCAACCCCGGCCACGGATCTTTCAACCTTTGCCGATAATGTAACATTCGCTGGCGTGCACACGCTGCGCTTTTCCACCGCCATCGTATTGGGCTGGATCGGTGCGATGAAATTCACCGCCTACGAAGCGGGTGCCATTGAGGGGCTGGTCGCCTCCAGCCCATTGACGAACTGGCTTTACAGCGTGTTCAGCCTGCAAGGCGCGTCCAACCTGATCGGCACCGCAGAAATCGCAACCGCCGCGCTGATCGTCATCGGTGCGAAATTCCCCAAGGCAGCCCTGCTTGGCGCGCTCGGTGCGCTTGCGACCTTCCTTGTCACCGCCAGCTTTTTGTTCACGGCACCCGTGACCGAGCCGAGCCTTGGTGGCTTTCCGGCCCTGTCCGTCGTCCCGGGTCAGTTCCTGCTCAAGGACATCGTTTTGTTGGCAGGTGCGCTTTTCCTGACGGGTGACGCCCTCAAGCGGATCGCCAGAAACAACTGAGCTGCACACTTGCCCGCGCCATCGAGGCGCGGGCATTCCGTACGCTAAAGGAGAAAGACCATGACCGCCAAAGTTACCCTCTACACCAAAGACTATTGCCCACACTGCAAGGCCGCCAAAGCCTTACTGAAATCCAAGGGGATCATCTTTGAAAATTATGAAGTTTCGACCGACCCTTTGCTGCGCGCTGAAATGATCGCCCGCAGCGGCGGGCGCAGAACGGTCCCGCAAATCTTCATCGGGGAGTTCCATGTGGGCGGAAACAGTGATCTTGTGGCACTCAATGCGGCTGGCAACCTTGACCCGCTGTTGGGCCTTGGGGAACCTGTCTGACCTAAAAGAAGAAGGACAAAGCAATGACCCAGTATGATGTTGATGTCGCCATCCTGGGCGCAGGGACTTCCGGGATGGCCGCCTTTCGCGAGGTTGTGAAACACACCGACCGCGTGGCCTTGATTGACGGTGGTCCGCTCGGGACGACCTGCGCACGTGTTGGCTGCATGCCTTCTAAGTTGCTGATCGCTGCCGCAGATGCAGCACATGAAGCCCGCCATACGGACAAATTTGGCGTGTCCACCGGTGAGGTCACGATCGACGGTGTGGCCGTGATGGACCGCGTGCGCCGCGAACGCGACCGGTTTGTCGGCTTCGTCAATGATGCCGTGGACAGTTTTGAGGATCGCCATTTGATCCGGCAACACGCGCGCTTCATCGACGACACCACGTTGGAGCTTGCCGATGGCAGCCGTCTGACGGCGCGCACTGTCATCATCGCCACAGGGTCTCGCCCCATCGTGCCGCCCCCGTTCAAAACGGCAGGCGACCGGTTGATCGTCAATGACGATGTTTTTGACTGGCAGGATCTGCCGCGTTCGGCAGCCGTCTTTGGCGCGGGTGTCATCGGGTTAGAACTGGGTCAGGCGCTGTCACGGCTTGGCGTGCGCGTGCACCTGTTTGGCCTTGGCAACTCCGTCGGCCCCCTGAGTGATCCCGACCTCGTGGCCTATGCAAGGGACACGTTCAAGTCCGAGTTTGCCGCGCATTTTGATGCGGACACGCAGATTTCCCGTGATGGCGACAAGGTCGTTGTACGCTGGACCGACAAGGGCAATGCTGCTGACACGGGAGAGGAACGCTTCGATGTCCTGCTGGCGGCCACTGGTCGCCGTCCCAACCTGGACACCATCGGCGTCGAAAACACCTCACTGATCCTGGATGAACGGGGCGCACCGCGTCACGATCACATGTCGATGCGCGCCGACACGGCGGGGGACGGGTTGTCCTCGATCTTCGTAACCGGCGACGCTGCCATCGAGTTGCCGTTGCTGCACGAGGCAGCAGATGAAGGCCGCATCGCAGGCGAAAACGCCGCGCGCTATCCAGAGGTCTATCGCCGCGCCCGGCGCACTGGTTTGGGTGTCGTCTTTTCCGATCCACAGATTGCCATCGCCGGGCGTGGACAAGGTGATCTCACGAAGGATGGGATCGACTTTGCCTATGGCGAGGTTTCGTTCGAAGACCAGGGGCGCGCGCGTGATCGGAAAGGACAAGGGATTGCTGCGCGTCTATGCAGAGCGCGAAACGGGGATCCTGCTGGGTGCCGAAATGATCGGTCCTGCAGCCGAACACATCGGGCATTTGCTTGCCTGGACCATCGAAAGCCGACTGACCGTGATCGAGACCCTGCAACGTCCGTTCTACCACCCGGTTCTGGAAGAGGGCCTGCGCACCGCGCTGCGCAATCTGGCCGCCGAGCTGGAATTCGGTCCGAACCCGCCACTGCGCTGCATCGACTGCGGACCGGGCGGGTAAGCGACAGCGAGGAACGGCACCTTGATCCTGATCCCCTTACTCTTGGGACTGTCGTTCCTCGTCGGCTATGCCATCCGGCGTGGCAGCATCTGCGCCGTTCTGGCGACGCGGGCGTTGATTGTCGACCGGCGCAGCGCACGTTTCCGCGCCTTCGGCGTCGCCGCCGCCGGAGCGGGTGCCGTGGTTGTTCCACTGCATTGGCTGGCTCCGGCGGATGTGACGCTTTCAGCGGGATATCCCGTCACGGTGTCCGTCGCCGTCGCGGGGGCCATCTTAGGCCTTGGCGCGCGCCTGAACAATGCTTGCGTTCTTGGGACCTTGGCGCATCTGACAGGCGGCAATCTGGTCTTTGGCTTCAGCGTGCTGGGCATGGTTATCGGTGCCACTGCAATGACGTCATCTGGTCTTTGGCAAGCCAGCGTCACAGCGCCGGTCCCTTCGCCCCTTGAAGAGCCCTCAAACTTTGGGGGCGCGTTCGTGGCTGTGTAGGCCATCTCGCTGTTGCTGGCGCTCTATCGTCGTGTTCCCCGATGGATCAGGGGCCTTCGTGACCCAGCCTCCACCCGCATGGGGCCGTATCGCTCCATGCTGATCGTAGGGATCAGCGGTGGGCTTCTCTATGCCCTGGCCGGGAACTGGACCTATATGAGCGTCCTGTCCAACCGCGCCGCACGACTGGTCGATCCGACGCTTACAGCGAACGGTTGGCCCGTTTTGATCTGTGCCATGACCGTCACTGCGGGAGGAGTTGTTGCGGCCATCAGGTACCACGACTTCCAGCTACGGCGACCCACTCCGGTATCTGCGGCAAGATGTTTTGCCGGAGGCGCCGTGATGGGTGCGGCTGCAGCAGTCATTCCTGGTGGCAACGGAACACTGCTCGTGCATGGCCTTCCGTCGCTCGCACCCCACGCCGTAGCAGCGTACCTCGCTATGACAGTAACGCTTTGTTTGTTGTTCCTCGCTGAGCGTCGAAGGCTTTCTACATAAAACGCAAGTGTTTCTGTCACCGGCGATAACGACCGTTTGTGACCTTGCGCGTTCATCCAAAGCCGCCATTGGCGCAGCTGCGGCGAAAGTCTGGAAAGTCCGCATTGCCGACATCGAACGGGCCAAAATGCTGCACAACTGATCCAATGACCGCTTCGGGGAAACTGAGGCGCTGCGACGCGTGGTTGGATCAATGTCCGGATTGGGCCGTGATCGTTTTAAGACCATCAATGACCAAAGGCAGCCCAATCACTAAGACACATTCTATAGCTAATGAACTAAACTAAAATCCCTTCAGCTCACGCGCAGATACCGACCAAAGGTTTATCAAGAAAAGAGCTCAGTGTTCGAATATAACTAACTCTTTTTAAACATGCATCGAAAAAAGGATGCCCAGAGGGCACCCTAAGTTTCGCATAGCCAAGCTCATCGTTCACCGCTCGTTTGTTTTATGCCTGCGGCTTGGCCATCGTTAGGGGCTAGCGCACCGGCCCCCTGTTCGATGGAATGAAAAAAGAAACTATCTCCTTTCTCATTCCGAAACTGCTAGCAATTTGACACCGTAATGAGATGTAATGTCATGCCTTTTGGTAGCTCACGTCCGATAGTTGCCTCGTTTCTTCTCCGTTATTGCCGAACTAGACCATCAAACTTCATAAAAGATCTGGCCCCAGCCCGCGTCAATATAATCAACAACTTACGCGATCTGGGCGTTAATCACCCTGTAAATGGCCGCCAAAACACTCGAATTGGGCTTCATATGCTTGGCTTTTCAAAGGCCGGGGCGTTTGTCTTAGCTGCAGCCGGACGTTCCGCCGCAGGTGTTGCACTTCATGCAGGTGCCGTTGCGGACCAGCGTGTAGTTGCCGCATTCCCCGCAGGCTTCGCCCTCGTAGCCCTGCATCTTTGCCTTGGTACGGGCGTCCATGCTGACCGCGCCGCTGGACACCGCTGTGGTCGACCCCATGCTGGCCGCGACCGAGGCTTGGCCTGCCTGCGGCATCACACGGTCAAGCGTCTGCGTGTCGCCCTGCCCCTGCCCGCCTTGCAGCAGCACCAGATCCTGCGGCAGACGGTTGCGCAGATACCCGGTGGAGCTGATCTGCTTGAGCACCTCGAGCGAGCGGTTGGCGGCGGTTTCGGAGATTTCCGCCACATTGGCAACGCTTTCCTGATCGCCGCGGCCGAGGCTGTCAAAGCTGGCCCCTTCGGGTTGCACATGCGCCAGATCGGTACGGTCCAGATAGGACACGGCGAGCTCGCGGAACACATAGTCAAGGATCGACGTCGCGTTCTTGATGCTGTCGTTGCCCTGCACCATGCCAGCGGGTTCGAACTTGGTGAAGGTGAAGGCGTCGACGAATTCCTCCAGCGGGACGCCGTATTGCAGACCCACGGACACGGCGATGGCAAAGTTGTTCATCATCGCACGGAAGCCCGCGCCTTCCTTGTGCATGTCGATAAAGATCTCGCCCAAGGAGCCGTCTTCGTATTCACCGGTGCGCAGATAGACCTTGTGCCCGCCGACATTGGCCTTTTGGGTATACCCCTTGCGGCGCTGAGGCATCTTTTCGCGGTGCGATTTGATGATCTCTTTGACGATGACCTTCTCGACGATCTTTTCAGCCAGCACGGTGGCTTTCTCGTGGGTGGTGCCGCTTTCGAGCGTTTCGGCGGCCTCGTCATCATCCTCGACCAGCGCAGAAGCCAGAGGCTGCGACAGTTTTGATCCGTCGCGGTACAGCGCGTTGGCTTTGACGCCAAGCGACCACGACAGCTCGTATGCGTTCTGGCAATCCTCGATGGTGGCGTCATTCGGCATGTTGATCGTCTTCGAGATCGCGCCGGAGATGAAGCTTTGCGCCGCCGCCATCATGTAGATGTGGCTGTTGACGGACAAGTAGCGTTTGCCCTTCTTGCCGCAGGGGTTGGCGCAGTCGAAGATGCCGTAGTGTTCAGGCTTGAGGTGCGGCGCGCCTTCCAGCGTCATCGTACCGCAAACATGGTCGTTGGCCGCTTCGATGTCTTTCTTGGAAAAGCCCAGGGATTTCAGCAGGTCAAACGTCGGGTCGTTCAGCTTTTCGGCAGGGATGCCAAGGACTTGGGTGCAAAACTCCTCGCCCAATGTCCATTGGTTGAAGACAAAGCGGATGTCGAAGGCCTGCGCCAGCGCCGCGTCGATCTTGGCCAGCTCGTTAGGGCCAAAACCGTGACCGACCAGCGTGGTGTGGTTGATCGCAGGCGCGTTGCCGATGGTGCCGTGACCGACGGCATAGCCGACGATTTCTTCGATCTGGGCCGAGCCGTAGCCAAGCTTTTCAAGCGCTGCGGGCACCGACTGGTTGATGATCTTGAAATAGCCACCGCCCGCGAGCTTCTTGAATTTCACAAGCGCAAAGTCAGGCTCGATCCCGGTGGTGTCGCAATCCATCACCAGACCGATGGTGCCCGTCGGCGCAATCACAGAGGTTTGCGCGTTGCGGTACCCGTGCTTTTCGCCAAGCCGCAGGGCTTCGTCCCAGGTCGCGGTGGCGATGTCGATCAGGTTGGCTTGCGGGCAGTTTGCGTGATCCAGCGGCACGGGCTTGACCGATAGCGCCTCGTAGCCGTCGGTCTTGCCGTGGGCCGCGTTGCGGTGGTTGCGGATGACGCGCAGCATATGGTCGGCGTTCTTGGCGTGCCCGGGGAAGGCCCCCAGCTCGCCCGCCATCTCGGCGGAGGTGGCATAGGAAACGCCTGTCATGATCGCGGTCAGCGCCCCGCAAAGCGCACGGCCTTCGTCACTGTCGTAGCTAAAGCCCATGTTCATCAGCAGACCGCCGATGTTGGCATAGCCCAGACCCAGCGTGCGGAAATCATAGGACCGCTGCGCGATTTCCTTGGACGGGAACTGCGCCATCATCACCGAGATTTCGAGCGTGACGGTCCACAGCCGCGAGGCGTGCATATAGTCTTCGACCATGAACTCCCCGTCTTGCAGGAAGGTCAGCAGGTTCATCGACGCGAGGTTACAGGCCGTGTCATCCAGGAACATGTATTCAGAGCACGGGTTCGACCCGCGGATCGCGCCATCTTCGGGGCATGTGTGCCAGTCGTTGACCGTGTCGTGATACTGGATGCCGGGATCGGCGCAGGCCCATGCGGCGTGGCCGACTTGCTCCCACAGGTCACGGGCGCGGATGGTTTTCGACACCCGCCCGGTGGTGCGGTCGAGCAGTTCCCAATCGGCGTCTTTTTCGACGGCATGCAGGAAAGCGTTGGTCACCCGGATCGAGTTGTTGGAGTTCTGGCCCGAGACCGAGGAATAGGCTTCGGAATCCCAGTCTGTGTCATAGGTCGGGAATTCGATCGAGGTGTGACCCTGCTTGGCGTAATCCAGCACGCGCTTGACGTATGTCTCTGGGATCGCGCATTTTTTCGCGCTGCGGATCGCGGCCTTCAGCTGGTCGTTCTTGGCGGGGTCATAGGCGTCGGCCTCTGCGCCGTCCCATGCTTTGATCGCGGCAAACAGCTTGTTCAGCTCGCGTTCATGCATCTTCGAGCCAGCGACGATGCTCGCCACCTTTTGCTCTTCGATGACCTTCCAGTTGATGAAATCCTCGATATCGGGGTGGTCCGCATCAACGATCACCATCTTGGCCGCGCGCCGTGTGGTGCCACCCGATTTGATCGCGCCTGCCGCACGGTCACCGATTTTCAAAAAGCCCATCAAGCCAGAGGATTTCCCCCCGCCCGACAGTTTCTCGCCCGCCGCCCGCAGGCTCGAGAAGTTGGTGCCGGTGCCGGAACCGTATTTGAACAGACGCGCCTCGCGGACCCATAGGTCCATAATGCCGCCGTCGCCTACCAGATCGTCAGCGACAGACTGGATGAAACAAGCGTGGGGCTGGGGATGCTCGTAAGAGGATGTCGACCGCGTCAGCTTGCCGGATTTGTAATCGACATAGTAATGCCCCTGCGCGGGACCATCGATGCCGTAAGCCCAATGCAGACCGGTGTTGAACCATTGCGGGCTGTTGGGTGCGCCGCGCTGGCTGGCCAGGATGTGGCGCATCTCGTCATAATAGGCTTGGGCGTCTTCTTCGGTGGTGAAATAGCCACCTTTCCATCCCCAATAGGCCCAAGCGCCGGCCAGACGGTCGAACACTTGCTTCGACGACGTCTCGCCGCCCATGGTCGCGTCATCGGTCGGCACCGAGCGCCAGAGGAATTCTGGAACGCCCTTTTCCTTGACCTTCTTGGTTTCGGACGGGACGCCTGCCTTGCGGAAATATTTCTGGGCGATCACATCAGAGGCGACCTGGCTCCAGCTGGAGGGCACTTCGACGTTATCGAGGCGAAAGACCACCGACCCATCAGGATTGCGGATTTCGGAGGCTGTGCTCACAAAGTCCAGTTCTGCGTAGGCATCCTGACCGGATCGCGTGAATTTTCTCTCGATTTTCATAAGTGCTGCCCCAAATTTTCAAACTCTCAACCAGCGGCATGATCGGGCCGCCAAACCTATCGCCGGTGTGCATCGTCCCCCGCACCCGCATCAGGTTGGTCTTGGATCAAGCCGTTTAACCGGCGCAAAAGTGCAAAACCCAATGTCACCCGATCAGCACGCCACCCCGATCAATCACCAGATGTAGTGGCCCGCCCGTCGATTTACACAAACTGGCGTATGCAGCCCTATTGGGTCAACGGCTTTATTATCGAAACAAGGGAAGTTGCATCTTGACCGGATCGGCATTTTTTGAAGCTTCGGTCGGCGCGGTGATTCAGCGAAATGATATGCACAGACAGCGGATCACGAGGAGGCTTTTTCACACCGCGGATAAAGTTAATAAACGCTAAGGTTTAGCCCGGCTGGCTCATGTATCGCTTGAGTTATCCACAAAATCCCAAACAGCGGGCTGGGGATAAACATGGCGTAACTGTGGATGATAAAAATTTATGCAGCCACCAGATATAGGTTCGCAAACCCGGCTATCTCACCAGATTTAGAGCGTGCTTCTGTGGCAAAAAAGAACGACTGCACACAAATACAGCGTTCTGATCTGCATGAAGCAGATCAGTAACACTATATGTGGTGGTTCTTAAAGTGGTCGGGGCGAGAAGATTCGAACTTCCGACCCCCTGTACCCAAAACAGGTGCGCTACCAGGCTGCGCCACGCCCCGACTGCGGCCTACTTAGCCCCAAGCAATCGGATTGAAAAGCCCTAAGTTCACAGAAAATGATAGTTTCTGACGAACTAACAGGGCCATGCCGGATTGCGCCCTGCAAACGCGGGATGGCGCAGCTCTGTCCCCGGTGTGATGCCCATCCGCGCGCTTAATCCGCCGTTGATTTCCAGCACCGCCAGCAGCGCATCACTGCCCCCCTCAAGCGGAGATTCGTCGAGCGGAACCGCATTATGGTGGATGTGCTGCACCACACCACGGGAATCGATGAACAGCAGATCGAGGGGAATCAATGTGTTGCGCATCCAAAAGCTAAGCGGCTGCGGTTCTTCATAGATAAAAAGCATACCCGCGCTGCCTGCCAGTGAGGTGCGGTGCATCAATCCTTGGGCACGTTCACCGGCGTCATCGGCAATCTCGACGCTAAAGCGCGCCTGCCCCCAGTCGCCGCGCAGCGTCACGCTGGTGTCACTGCATTTGGCAGCGGCAGCCCCTGCCATCGCCAGAGTGGCAAAGGCCATAAGACCCGCGCGGATCAGCTTTGCGCGGTGCCAGATGAATCGAGTCGTACCGTTTCCCATGCATGTACCTCTGCCGCCATCTGGCCGCGTTCCCCGTTAATGACCCGCAGCGCCAATGCCTCGCCCGGTTGCAAATCCGACAGGCCCGACTGGCGCAACACTTCTATATGTAGAAAGATGTCATCGCTTTTGCCAAACACATTCGCGAAACCAAAGCCTTTGGACTTATCGAACCATTTGACCCGCGCGGGCTCCAGCGGTGCGGCGGCCACCAGCGCGGGATCAATGCCCACAATATCCGACAACGCCATCGCCTGAGCGGCAGCGGGCGGGTGTACCGCATGGACCTGTGTCGCCTGCACCCCGCGTTCGGTCTTTTGCACCGTCAGATCAATGCGCGCACCGTCCGCGACAGAGCTTTGACCGTAATTACGTAACACATTGACGTGCAACAGGATATCAGGCCCGCCAGCGTCTGAGACAACGAAACCGAACCCCTTCGCAGGGTCGAACCATTTCACCACGCCGGAAATGGCAGAGCTATTGCTGGATACTTCTGACACAAATGTCCTTTGGTCTTCTCTAGGTCAGGCAACAGCGTGCCCGCGTACAAAATATCAGCGGCAAAAGCCGCCTTATGGGTTCAATCTCGTTACGCTCCAATCACCGTTTTGTTCGGCACGTCGCCAGACAAAACGGTCATGCAATCTATACTCTCCGTCGGCCCAGAACTCGATTTCGACCGGGGTGATCCGGTAGCCCCCCCAAAAAGGTGGACGGTCTGGGTTTGGCCCCTTTTTGGCGGTGACTTTTGCCACTTCGGCGACCAATGACGCACGGCTGGCTAAAGGGGACGATTGGTCAGAGGCCCAGGCCCCCAACCGGCTTTTGAGCGAACGCGACTTGTAATATGCGTCCGCCTGCGGGCCTTCTTCTTTGGAAACCACGCCGCGCACCCGTATCTGGCGGCGCAGGGATTTCCAATGCATCACGAAAGCAGCCTTGCCCGCGTGATCCAGTTCTTGCGCCTTGGCGCTGGTGTAGTTTGTATAAAAGACGAATGCCGCGTCTTCGATTTCTTTCAGCAATACCATGCGCGCATTGGGCAAACCGTCGGCATCCACGGTCGATAGCGCGATGGCATTTGGGTCGTTGACCTCTGTCTGCGTTGCCTCATCCAGCCAGCGGCGCGCAATCACAAAGGGATCGTCACCGGCAAAAATGCCTTTGCGCACTTCCATGATCATGATCCCCTTCCTTGCGCATCGACGCAATCTTGCGACAATGCCTTACATCAAATGACATACTAGAACAACTAAACACACCGCCGCGCCGAAAAAACCGCCAGGGCGGTCTATCACGGCGTCCTCTCAAGTGCCGCGATCACCGTGCAGCCTTGATGCCAAACTATCAATAGCATAAACCGGATAAAAGTTCAGTGACATAGTCGAAGGAAGTACAATGGCAAATGACCTGATGGCAGGCAAACGTGGGCTTATCATGGGCCTCGCCAATGACAAGTCGATTGCCTGGGGCATCGCGCGCACCCTCGCGGATGCCGGTGCAGAGCTGGCATTCTCGTATCAAGGCGACGCGCTGAAAAAGCGGGTCGATCCGCTGGCGGCGCAACTGGGCAGCGATCTGGTCCTGCCCTGCGATGTCGGGTCGGAAGAGTCGATTGACGCGCTGTTTACCGCTTTGGGCGAACGTTGGGACGGGATCGACTTTATCGTCCACGCGATCGGGTTCTCTGACAAAAACGAATTGCGCGGGCGCTATGTCGACACCAGCCGCGCCAATTTCGCGATGTCGATGGATATCTCTGTCTACTCCTTCACCGCTGTGATGCAGCGCGCGGAAAAGATGATGAAGTCCGGCGGCAGCGCGGTCACGCTCACCTATTACGGCGCCGAAAAAGTGATGCCGCATTATAATGTGATGGGCGTCGCCAAGGCCGCTCTGGAAGCATCGGTCAAATATCTGGCCGAGGATCTGGGCAAGGACGGCATCCGCGTTAACGCGATCAGCGCCGGCCCGATCAAGACATTGGCCGCATCCGGCATCGGCGACTTCCGCTATATCATGAAGTGGAACGAGTATAACTCGCCCCTGCGCCGCAACGTGACCATCGACGATGTGGGTAAATCCGCGCTGTTCCTGCTTAGCGATCTTGGCTCGGGCACGACGGGCGAGAACCTGCATGTGGATGCGGGCTATCACGTGGTGGGCATGAAAGCCGTCGACGCCCCAGACATGGCAAAGGAATAACGACATGAGCAAGGATGCCTCGCGCCTGCCCCATGAAAAAGGGTTTCACATCAGCTGGGACCAGATCCACCGTGACAGCCGTGCGCTGGCGTGGCGTCTGGACGGCATGGGCCCCGATGACGGCGGCTGGCGTGCTGTGGTTGCGATCACCCGTGGCGGTATGGCCCCCGCGATGATCGCCGCCCGCGAGCTGGATATCCGCACCGTCGACACGATTTCGATCAAGTCCTATGACCATCAGGATCAATCGGACGCGGTCGTGCTCAAGGCCCCCGATGCAGAACTGATGGGCGACGGCACCGGTATCCTGATCATCGACGATCTGGTAGACTCCGGTAAGACCCTTGAAGTCGTGCGCCAGCTTTACCCCAATGCGCATCTGGCCACCGTCTATGCCAAGCCCAAGGGCCGCCCGCAGGTGGATACCTTCATTACCGAAGTCAGCCAGGATACGTGGATTTTCTTCCCCTGGGATATGGCGCTGCAATATGTAGAGCCCTACCGCGGCAAAGACTAAGCGGCACCCCCGCAGATACCTGCCTTCGGCGAGGATTTAGGACCATTTGGAAGCAGCGGCCACGCGCCGTGTCAGACTTTGCGCTGGTCCGCTCGCCGAAGGGCCCCCTCCCTCGCCCAGACAGGAGCATTGACCATGACCCCGCGTACCGCCGCGACTTTCTCTCCTCCGGTGATGGAGGCGCGCCGCTGGTTGACGGGCGTCCATTTTGACGCCGACCGCCCCCTGATCAACGTGAGCCAAGCCGCCCCTGTCGATCCGCCACCGCAGGCCATGCGGCAGGCCATGGCTGATGTCGCGCTGAACAACGATGATGCGCATCTTTACGGGCCGGTGCTGGGTCTGCCCGAGTTGCGCGACGAGCTGGCCGCGCAGGTCAGCGCCCATTACGCCGGCGCGGTAGAGCCCGCGCAAGCGGCGATTACATCGGGCTGCAATCAGGCCTTTGCCGCTGCGATTGCCACGCTCTGTGCCGAGGGGGACGAGGTGATCCTGCCGGTGCCGTGGTACTTTAACCACAAGATGTGGCTGGACATGTCGGGTGTCGCCGCCGTGCCGCTGCCGGTGGGCGATACGCTCTTGCCCGACCCGGAACAGGCCGCCGCCCTGATCACCGACCGCACCCGTGCCATCGCCCTGGTGACGCCCAACAACCCCGGCGGCGTTGAATACCCCGAAGAGCTGGTGCAGGCGTTTTTCGATCTGGCCCGTGCGCGCGGTATCGCCCTGATCCTGGACGAGACCTATCGCGACTTTGACAGTCGTTCCGGTCCGCCGCACCGTCTGTTTCAGGACCCCGTCTGGCACGATACGTTGATCCATTTATATTCTTTTTCAAAGGCCTACCGTCTGACTGGTCACCGAGTGGGCGCGATTGTCGCCTCCCAGACGCGTCTCGCCGAGGTTGAGAAGTTCCTGGATACCGTTGCCATTTGCCCCGGCCAGATCGGTCAGCATGCCGCCCTTTGGGGGATGCAGAACCTTGACACATGGCTGGCCGGCGAGCGGCGCGAGATCCTGGCGCGGCGGCAGGCGATTGCCGACAGCATGCACCGTTTGGACGCGAAAGGCTGGAAGCTTTTGGGGCTTGGCGGCTATTTCGCCTATCTCTCGCATCCCTTTGACGAAAGCTCTGCCACATTGGCCCCGCGGCTGGTGCGCGAGGCGGCCGTGCTGACCCTGCCCGGCACCATGTTTCATCCGGAAGAGGATATCACCGGCGGGCGGCATCTGCGCATCGCTTTTGCCAATCTGGATGTCGCAGGCATCGAGGTGCTGTTTGACCGTCTGACACAGGTCTAACGCGGCTCTTGCCCCCCTGCCGCGCACCGCATAGACAGGGCAAAACGTGCGTTTAAGGGATGACACCATGAAAGCCAAAGGCAACAGCTTTACGAAAACCGCAGTATGGGGGCTGATGGGTCTGTTGATCCTGGGTCTGGGCGGTTTTGGCGCGGTCAATCTGAACGGCAGCGCACGCACCGTCGGCGAAGTGGGCGACAAGTCTATCTCGGTTGACGATTACGCCCGCGAGCTGCAGCAGCAGATCCGCGCCATCGAAAGCCAGTCCGGCGAACAGCTTAGCTTTCAGGAAGCCCAAGCCATCGGGCTGGACCGTGCCGTGCTGCAACGTCTGGTCCGTTTGCGCGCGCTCGACAATGAGGCCGACTTGATGGGCCTGTCCATCGGCGACGCAAACCTGCGCGAACGCGTTGTGGAAATCCCGTCGTTCCAAGGCGTTGATGGGAATTTCGACCGCGAGGGCTATCGCTTTGCGCTGCAGCAGGCCGGTCTGAACGAGAATGAATTCGAACAATCCCTGCGCGAGGAAGCGGGCCGTACCCTGTTGCAGGAAGCGATCACCGGCGGGGTTGCGATGCCCGACGCCTATGCCGACACGCTTGTATCCTATGTGGGCGAGCAGCGCAGCTTTACCTGGGCCAAACTNACGCAAGATGATCTGGATGCGCCCCTGCCCNACGCNACCGATGCGCAGNTGCAGGCCTATTACGACGAGAACGCCGANCAGTTCATTCTGCCCGCCAGCAAGACCATCAGCTATATCACCATGGGCCCGCAGGATCTGCTGGACGANGTAGAGCTGACCGACGAAGAGCTACAGGCCGCCTATGATGACCGCGCGGATGAATACATCCAGCCTGAACGCCGCTTGGTCGAACGTCTGGTCTTCCGCGATCAGGAGGCAGCCGATCAGGCCGCCGCCGCGCTCGAGGTTGATGGCAACACATTTGAGGGGCTGGTCGCGGACCGCGGGCTTTCCCTGTCGGATGTGGATCTTGGNGATCTGAGCCAGCAACAGNTGGGTGCCGCAGGGGACGCCGTNTTTGCTGCCGAAGTGGGTGATATTGTCGGCCCGCTGCCCAGCAACCTCGGGCCTGCATTGTTCCGTGTGAACGGTGTGCTGCCGTCGCTGAACACCACCTTCGAAGAAGCCCGCCCGACGCTGGTNCAAGACCTTGCCGCGGACCGNGCGGCCCGTCTGGTAGAGGTCCGCGCCCAGGATCTGGACGANCAATTGGCCGGTGGNGCCACGCTGGAACAGATCGCCGAGGAAAGCAAAATGACCCTCAGCACCATCGAATGGACGCAGGACAGCAGCGAAAGCATCGCCGCCTATGCCGGTTTCCGCGAGGCCGCGACACGTCTGACCGAAGGCGACTTCCCCCAGATCCANCAGCTGGATGACGGTAGCGTTTTTGCCATGCGTCTTGATGGCACCAAAGAGGAACGCCCCAACCCGTTTGACGCCGCCCGTGCAGACGTGTCCGAGGCGTGGCAGAACGAACAATTGATCACCGCCCTGCGTGCCAAGGCCGAGACCCTGCANGCCGAACTTGCGGATGGCGCTGATTTTGCCGAACTGGGGCTGGAGCCCAAGACCGGGACCGACCAGACCCGCGACGCCGTGGTCAGCGCCGCACCGCAGGGGTTCATCGCCGCTGTGTTTGACGCAGCCCCCGGCGAAGTCGAACTGCTGGAAGGTGCCGATGAGGTCGCGCTTGTCCGTCTTGATAGCATCAAGGACGCGGGCGAGAATGACCGGATGACGCAGGTCAAATCCCAGATCGCTACCCAGCTGGATGACCAGCTGTCGCAAGCGCTTTTCGCCGCTTTCTCTGACGACGTGATCCGCCGCACGGCACCGCGTGTCGATCAGCAGGCGATCAACGCCGTCCACGTGAACTTCCCCTAAGTTAGGTCTCCCATGTCGTTGACACCCGATTATGACAGCTTTGCCGCAGGCTATGCGGCGGGCAAGAACCAGATCGTTTACACCCGTCTGGCTGCCGATCTGGACACGCCTGTTTCGCTGATGCTCAAGCTCACCGGTGCGGCNCAGAACGCCTTTGTNCTGGAATCCGTGACCGGCGGNGAGGTCCGCGGGCGCTATTCGATTATCGGGATGAAGCCCGATCTGATCTGGCGCTGTCAGGGCACCACNTCGGCCATCAACCGTTCGGCACGCTATGACGTGGATGCCTTCGACGATGTCGCAGGGGATCCGCTGGATACATTGCGTGCGGTGATCGCGGAGTCGAAGATCGACCTGCCTGATGACCTGCCGCAAGCCGCCGCCGGGCTGTTCGGCTATCTGGGGTATGACATGATCCGGCTGGTGGAACATCTGCCGAATGTGAACCCCGATCCCATGGGGCTGCCCGATGCGATGATGGTGCGNCCCTCGGTGATTGCCGTGCTNGACGGGGTCAAGGGCGAGGTCACGATCGTATCGCCAGCTTGGGTGTCTGACGGGCAATCGGCCAAGGCCGCTTATGCCCAAGCCGCCGAACGCGTGATGGATGCGGTGCGTGATCTGGANCGGTCGATGCCCGGCNCCAGCCGTGATCTGGGCGACGCCCACGAAGAATCCGCCCCCGTCAGCAATTTCACCCGCGANGGCTATAAATCCGCCGTTGAAAAAGCGCGCGAATACATCGTGGCGGGCGACATCTTTCAGGTGGTGCCGTCGCAACGGTGGGCGCAGGGCTTCTCGCAGCCGCCCTTTGCGCTNTATCGCAGTTTGCGCCGGACCAACCCGTCGCCCTTCATGTTCTATTTCAACTTCGGTGATTTCCACGTCGTCGGGGCCTCGCCCGAGATCCTNGTGCGNGTCTTCGGCAACGAGATCACGATCCGCCCCGTNGCAGGNACCCGTCGTCGCGGGGCCACGCCGGAAGAAGANCGCGCNCTGGAGGCTGATCTGCTGGCCGANCAGAAAGAGCTGGCTGAGCATCTGATGCTGCTTGANCTGGGCCGCAATGACGTGGGCCGGGTCGCCAAGATCGGCACCGTGCGCCCGACCGAGGAATTCATCGTCGAACGCTACAGCCACGTGATGCATATCGTGTCCAATGTCGTGGGCGAGCTGCGCGAAGACCGCGATGCGCTGGATGCCTTCTTTGCGGGGATGCCCGCGGGCACAGTGTCAGGCGCACCCAAGGTCCGCGCGATGGAGATTATCGACGAGCTGGAGCCCGAGAAACGCGGGCTCTACGGCGGCGGTGTNGGCTACTTTAGCGCGGGCGGCGACATGGACATGTGCATCGCCCTGCGCACGGCCGTTATCAAGGACAAGACCCTGTATATTCAGGCCGGNGGCGGTGTCGTCTATGACAGCGACGCAGAGGCNGAGTATATGGANACGGNGCATAAATCCGACGCGATCCGNCGTGCGGCGGCCGATGCAGCACGCTTCGCAGGTCAAGGGAACAGCTGAGGATGCCGACCCAAGCCCCGTTCGAGATTTCGGGTCAACACGTGGCACCCGGCNCTCGGGCACAGATCGACTTGCCGATCTCGATCCTGCCGGACCACACGCCTGTCGGGCTCTCGCTTGAAGTGATCCACGGCAAGCGCCCCGGCCCCACCATGTTTGTCAGCGCCGCTGTTCACGGGGACGAGCTGATCGGGGTCGAGATCGTGCGNCGTCTGCTGCGCGCACCGCAGTTGAAATCCCTGCGGGGAACACTGCTGGTGATCCCGGTGGTGAACTCTTTCGGGTTNCTGAACCGGTCACGCTACCTGCCGGACCGGCGCGATCTGAACCGCTGTTTTCCGGGGCACCCGTCTGGGTCTTTGGGGTCACGGCTGGCNCATATCTTTNTGAACGACGTGGTGCTGCGCTGTGATTTCGGAATCGATCTGCATTCAGCCGCGATCCACCGGACCAACCTGCCGCAGGTGCGNATNTCTCCNTCAGATGCGGTGACGCGGCGCATGGCCGCCAGCTTTGCCGCACCGGTGGTGCTGACCTCGCCCCTGCGCGACGGATCGCTGCGCGCGGTCGCCGCCGCCAAGGGCACACCGGTGCTGCTGTATGAAGCCGGCGAAGGGCTGCGTTTTGACGAGATGGCCGTGCGCGCGGGCGTTGCGGGTATCTTGCGGGTCATGCATGCCGAAGACATGCTGCCGGCCAAGGGCATCGCCCCCTCGCGCAGGCAATCCCATGTCTGTTCCAGCTCTACGTGGTTGCGCGCGCCCGTGGGTGGGCTGCTGCGCACCTTCAGGGCCGAGGGGGAGACCGTGAAACATGGCGACGCGCTGGCGACAGTCTCTGACCCGTTCGGCAAGACCGAAGAGGATATTATCGCCCCCCATGACGGTATCCTGATCGGCCGCGCGATCCTGCCCGTGGTGAACGAGGGCGACGCGGTCTTCCACTTGGCAAAGCTGCTGCCCAAGGCGGTGGCAGACACGGTCGAGGATATGATCACGCAGCTCGAAAGCGACCCGCTGTTTGACGAAGACGAGATTATCTAGACAGATCACACTCAGGCACGTCGAAGCCCGCGCAACGCGCAGGTTTCGATGGCTTTACCGGTAGATCATTCAGGCGTGGCGTTTTTCAGCACGGCTGAAACAGGGGCAAGTGCAACTTGGCTGGCACGGTCCTGCAACCCCCAGACCAACAGCGCCGAGATCGTCTCGGGCCGCATCCGCCCCATCATGATCACCGACCCTTCGATCCCCGCCTTGAACGCGGCCTGATCAAGGAACCGTCGGATCACGGTGGGCGTCTGCCCCTTGCTGTCAAAGTCGCGGAACACGGGTGCAGCGGGCACGCCCTCTTTCACTGCAAGCTTGGGCATCGTGTTCAGCCCCTTGTCCTGGGTCACAAGGCCATAGCCCCCTTGCCCAAGGATCGCAGTCACCTGATCTGCTGTCGCGCGGTCGGGTTGCAGCCCGGCACCCTGCCCTTCAAGCACGCCGATCACTTCGGGCATGCGCGAGAAGGCGACCGCCAGCGTGGTCTCTGCATCGCTTGGCTGCGCACCCTGAGGCAGATCGACCATCGCCAACACCTCGAACCCTTCGTTGCGGTAGGTCTGCATGCGCTCTGCCGCGTCGGGCAGGCTGACGTCGACGGCAAAGCTCAGCGGATAGGGAAAGCTGCGCAGCGCGGCGATACCGACCTCGCCCCCTTGCAGATCACTCCCCACGTCCATCAAAAGGACGCTCATCAGCGGTTTGTCATCAGGATTCGCGAAGGGCTGGCCATAACGGGTGATGGCGGGGCTTTGTGCGGTGGCTTGCGCCTCGGGGGCGGCCTGTTCGCCCGATTGGGCGGTCGGCAGGCGGTTGATCGTCACGCCCGTATCCCGTTCAGAGGTGATTGCCGCAGGGGTGCCGATCGTGGGCCGCCCGTCTGTGCGTCGCTCGGGCGCGCCAAAGACAACATCTGCAGGCGCTTCTTCGGGTTGCGCGTCGGGCGCGCTTGGCGCGGTGGCAACATCGGTGTCCGGCGTGGGCGACACGGGGGTGTCGACGCTTTCGTCGGCGGTGACGGGCGGTGCTGTCCGGGTCTCGATGCCAAGCGCATCCGGCTCGGTCGGTTCCATTGGCGCAAGCGCCATCGGATTGGGCAAGACAGGATCATCAAGCGTGATCTTCGGTGCAGCCGCATCGGGCACGGTCACGGGGGCTGTCGCGTCGATATCCTGTGCGATCTGCGGCGCGGGCTGCGGCGTTGGGGCGACCTCTGGCTCGGGCTGTGGTTCAGGCTCTACCGTCTCAGGCTCTACGGTCTCAGGCGCTGCCGCGACGTCCGGGGCGTCCTCTGAAGGTGCATCTTGCACAGCCTCTTGCGTGACCGGTGCTTCTACTTCTGGTGCGACCTCGGCTTTCGGCACAGTCTCGGGATCTGGTTCAACGATGGGCTCCTCGACGACGGGCTCTTCGACCACTGGCTCTGGCGTGATCACATCCTCGTTAGTGTCCTCAGCCGCCGTCAGGGGCGTTTCATCAGCCGCTACCACCGGGGGTTCCGCCATTTCGGGCGCGTTGGTCGCGCGCTCTTCGTCAGGCGCGTCACTTGGCAAAGGCGTGTCTTGCAAGGGCGCGGGCCCCATAGGTACCATGAAGGACGCGACACCGGCGACGCCGACACTGAATACCGCACCAATGAGGATGCCGCCAATAAACCCGCGTGACATAGATGATCGCTCCTGTTTTTGTTCCGGTTCGCGCGGCTCTCCGGCCTGCTGCCCTTGACGATAGGTCTTAACCCTGAACATGTATCAGCGGACATTATACCGTGGTTTTGCGCGGTTCCTCTAGCCCTAAACCCTGCCCCAATACAAAGAATTGCCGCATGCTGCTCTTGATAGATAACTACGATAGCTTCACCTACAACCTCGTACACTATCTGGGTGACCTCGGGGCCGAAGTCGAAATCCGCCGCAACGACCAGATCGACGTGCAGGCCGCGATGGCGATGAACCCCGCGGGGATCATCCTGTCGCCCGGCCCCTGCGACCCGGATCAAGCGGGCATCTGCCTTGCGCTGACGGCAGCCGCCGCCGAAACAAGCACGCCGCTTTTGGGTGTGTGCCTTGGCCATCAGACGCTGGGTCAGGCGTTCGGCGGCAAGGTCGTGCGCGCGGGCGAGATCGTGCACGGCAAGATGGGCATGATGCACCACAAGGGTCAGGGCGTCTTTGCGGGGCTGCCATCGCCCTTTGCCGCGACACGCTATCATTCGCTGATCGTTGACCGCGCCACCCTGCCCGACTGTCTTGAGATCACGGCAGAGCTTGAGGACGGCACGATCATGGGCCTGCAGCACCGTGACCTGCCGCTGCATGGCGTGCAGTTCCACCCGGAATCGATCCGCTCGGATCACGGTCACCAGATGCTGCAAAACTTCCTGAACAACGTAAAGGTGCCCGCATGAGCGACGCTCTGAAACCTCTGATCGATGCGGCCGCCAATGGCCCGCTGACCCGCGATCAGGCCGAGACCGCGTTCCAGATCCTGTTCGAGGGCGAAGCGACCCCCAGCCAGATCGGTGGTTTCCTGATGGCCCTGCGCACCCGTGGCGAGACGGTGGATGAATATGCCGCCGCCGCCCATGTCATGCGCGCCAAATGCAATCCTGTCACAGCCCCCGAGGGCGCGATGGACATCGTGGGCACCGGCGGCGATGGCAAGGGCACGCTGAATATCTCTACCGCGACGGCCTTTGTCGTTGCCGGCGCGGGCGTCGTGGTGGCGAAACATGGCAACCGCAACCTGTCGTCCAAATCCGGCGCGGCGGATGCGCTGACGCAGATGGGGCTCAAGGTGATGGTCGGACCAAAGGTGGTCGAGGCCGCCCTGCGCGATGCGGGCATCGGCTTTATGATGGCCCCGATGCACCATCCCGCGATTGCCCATGTCATGCCCACACGGTCCGAACTGGGCACGCGCACGATCTTCAACATCCTTGGCCCGCTGACCAACCCTGCAGGCGTCAAACGGCAGCTGACCGGGGCTTATCGCCGCGATCTGATCCGCCCGATGGCCGAAACGCTTGGCGCGCTTGGCTCTGAAAAAGCTTGGCTTGTGCATGGCTCCGACGGGACGGACGAGCTGACAATCACCGGCACCAGCTGGATCGCCGCGCTGAACCCTGATGGCACCATTTCCGAATTCGAGATCACGCCCGAAGACGCCGGCCTGCCGGTCCATCCGTTCGAGGATATCATCGGCGGCACACCCGAAGAAAACGCACGTGATTTCAACGCGCTGCTGGACGGAACCCCCTCGGCCTACCGCGATGCGGTCTTGCTCAATTCGGCGGCGGCGCTGGTCGTGGCCGATGCCGCATCCGATCTGAAAGCCGGGGTAGAGATGGCGCGCCACAGCATTGACAGCGGTGCGGCCCGTGACAAGATCACCCAAGTCGCGCGGATCACCCAAACCGCATGAGCCGTTTTGACCTGTCGCGCCTCGGGGCCTGGCGCGACCTTGCGTTCTTTGACGATACCCTGCCCGGCATCGCCGCCGCGCTGGCTGCGGACCCGCGCGAGACCCTGCCGCCCGGGCGCCAAGTTTTCGCCGCGCTGGAACATACCCAGCCCGACGCGGTGCGCGTGGTGATCCTGGGGCAAGATCCCTATCCCACCCCCGGCCACGCCCACGGCTTTGCCTTTTCCGCCAGCGCCGATACCAAACCGCTGCCCCGTTCGCTGTCCAATATCTATAAGGAGATGGTGGATGACATCGGCGCCTGCCCACCGGATGCCGATCTGCGGTTCTGGGCGGATCAGGGCGTGCTGTTGTTGAACACCACATTGACCGTGCCTGCGCGGGACGCAGGCGGCCATGGGAAACTGGGCTGGCAGCAGCTGACCACGCAAATTCTTGGCCGCTTGGCCGACCGTCCCCGCGCCTATTTGCTGTGGGGCGCGCATGCCCAGAAAGTCGCGCGGGATGTGGACGGGGGACCGAACTTCAAACTTGAAACCCCGCACCCGTCGCCCCTGTCCGCGCGGCGCGGATTTTTCGGGTCACGCCCCTTCTCGCGCTGCAATGACTGGTTGCACGCCCAAGGCCAAGCGGCCATAAACTGGGCAACACCGGAGACATCATGACCGATACCAACACTGGCACCATCCTAGACAAGATCAAAGCCTACAAGCTGGAAGAGATCGCCGCCGACAAGGCCGCCAAACCGCTTGAGGCCGTAGAGGCAGAGGCGCGCGCCGCCTCGCCCGTGCGCCCCTTTGCCGACGCGTTGTTCGACGCCTCGCGCGAGGGGTACGGGCTGATCGCCGAGGTCAAGAAGGCAAGCCCGTCAAAAGGGTTGATCCGCGCCGATTTCGACCCCGCTACACTGGCCGCTGCCTATGCCGCCGGTGGTGCGACCTGCCTGTCGGTGCTGACGGACACGCCCAGCTTTCAGGGGGCCAAGGAATATCTTGTCGCCGCCCGCGAGGCCTGCACCCTGCCCGTACTGCGCAAGGATTTCATGTACGACCCCTATCAGGTCGCCGAAGCCCGCGCGCTTGGGGCCGATTGCATTTTGATCATCATGGCATCGGTCAGTGACGCACAGGCGATAGAGCTTGAAGATGCCGCCGCACAATGGGGCATGGACGCGCTGATTGAAGTGCATGACAAGCAAGAGCTGGACCGCGCTGCCGTGCTCAAAAGCCGGATGATGGGGATCAACAACCGCAACCTCAAAACCTTCGAGACTTCGCTGGATACCACGCGCCTGCTGTCAAAACATGTAGATGTAGAAAAAATGATCGTATCTGAAAGCGGGCTGAACACGCCCGACGATCTGGCCGATATGGCGAAGTACGGATCGCGCGTGTTCCTGATCGGGGAAAGCCTGATGCGCCAAGACGACGTAGAGGTCGCAACCCGCAACTTGCTTGCGACGCCGCTGCGTCCGGGGGGTATGTAATGGCGCTTACGCATTTTGACGGCAAGGGTGACGCGCATATGGTCGACGTGTCGGACAAGCCCGTCACATCACGCGTCGCCACCGCAAAAACTCACATTAAGATGCAGCGCGAAACCTTTGATATCATTACCGAAGGCCGCGCAAAGAAAGGTGACGTCATGGGCGTCGCCCGTTTGGCTGGCATCATGGCGGCAAAGCGCACCGCTGACCTGATCCCACTGTGTCACCCGCTGCCTATCACCAAAGTCTCTGTCGAACTTACACCAGACCCCGAACTGCCGGGGCTTCAGATCGAAGCGACCGTCAAGACCACCGGACAGACCGGCGTCGAGATGGAGGCGCTGACCGCCGCCTCTGTCACCGCGCTGACCGTCTATGACATGGCCAAGGCCGTGGACAAAGGCATGGAAATCGGCGGCCTGCGGGTCGTGCTGAAAGACGGCGGCAAATCGGGCCGATACGAGGCAGAATGATCTCTGTCAGCGACGCCCTGTCGCATCTTTTCGATCTCGTCACCGCCACAGAGGTGGAAGCGGTCCCGCTGCGTCAGGCCGCGGGCCGTGTGCTGGCGCGCGATGTTGTTGCCACCCGCACCCAGCCGCCTTTCGCGGCCTCCTCTATGGATGGCTATGCCCTGCGCCAGACAGAGGTCGAGCCCGACGCGATGTTCAAGGTCATTGGCGAAGCGGCGGCGGGCCATCGGTTTGACGGTGTGGTAAAAGCCGGTCAGGCCGTGCGCATCTTTACCGGTGCCCCTGTCCCCGAAGGTGCAGATTTCGTTGTGATCCAAGAGGATACGACCCGTCGCGGCGATCTGATCATGCTGGGCCATGACATCGGCCCCAAGACCAATATCCGCCCCGCCGGTGGGGATTTCCATGCAGGCGACACGATGGATGCGCCGCGCCTGCTGCGCCCTGCCGATATCGCGCTGCTGGCGTCGATGAATGTGGCGACGGTGCCGGTCTATGCCAAACCACGCGTGGCAATCATCGCCACGGGGGACGAGCTGGTGCAACCCGGCGAAGTGCCGAACCCCGACCAGATCATCGCCTCCAACACCTATGGTCTGGCCGCCCTGCTCGAACAGCATGGCGCGCAGTGCCGCATGATCCCGATTGCCCGCGACACGGTGCCCTCGCTGACCCAAGCCTTCACCATGGCGCAGGATGCCGATCTGATCATCACCATCGGCGGTGCCTCTGTCGGAGACCACGATCTGGTCGCCCCCGTCGCTGCGGAGATGGGGATGGAGCAGGCTTTCTATAAAGTCGCCATGCGACCCGGCAAACCTCTTATGGCGGGGCGGCTGCATGATGTCCCGATGATCGGCCTGCCCGGCAATCCGGTGTCGGCCATGGTCTGCGGGACGGTCTTTGTCGTGCCGGTGCTGCGCAAGATGCTGGGCCTGCCCGCCGCGCCCGCCGCACGGGTTGATCTGCCGCTTGGCGTCGATCTGCCNGCCAATGGGCCACGCGAACATTATATGCGTGCGATGGTCCGTGACGGTGCCGTCCTGCCCGAAGACAATCAGGACAGTTCGCTGCTGGGTATCCTGTCGCGCGCCGATGTCCTGATGGTCCGCCCGCCGCGCGATGGGGTCCGCACAGCCGGAGAGATCATAGGCTGTATTCCCCTCTGACGGTTGACACAAAACAGGAACATCCCTAGAACAAACCCCAAATAGAAACGGGGAATGTCCGGATGCTGACNAAGAAACAACTCGATCTGCTGGCCTTTATTCACAAACGTGTGCAGCGCGACGGCGTGCCGCCCAGCTTTGACGAGATGAAAGAAGCGCTTGATCTGCGGTCCAAATCCGGCATCCACCGTCTGATCACAGCGCTTGAGGAACGCGGATTCATCCGCCGCCTTGCGCATCGCGCCCGCGCGATAGAGGTGGTGAAACTGCCCGATAGCTTGGGCAGCCTGTCCGGTGCGGGCTTTACCCCGCGCGTGATTGACGGCGACCGCCCCGATGGGCCGCCCCCCTCTGCNGCGCAGCCGGTCAGCGCGTCGTCCTTTGATGTGCCGATGATGGGACGGATCGCCGCCGGTGTCCCGATCGAGGCGATCAGCACCATGACCCAATCTGTCGCCGTNCCCGGCGGGATGATCAGCGGCAGCGGCGAACATTACGCNNTNGAGGTGCAGGGNGATTCCATGATCGACGCAGGGATCAACGATGGCGACGTGGTGATCATCCGCGAAACCTCTGTCGCGGATGATGGGGATATCGTGGTTGCGCTGGTCGAAGACCACGAGGCGACGCTCAAGAAATTCCGCCGTCACGGCAGCTCTGTCGCACTCGAAGCCGCTAACCCCGCNTATGAAACGCGGGTNCTGCCGTCGGATAAGGTCAAGGTGCAGGGNCGTCTGGTCGGGTTGATCCGCACCTACTGACGNTTGCTACCGCGNNGGNCTGTCCTTGGGCCATGNCGTCCACANCCGCGNGCCCGCCTTTTGGCGGGCCGTTTGCATNGTGACCCGCCCGTTGTCGAGGNTGAGTGCGACTGCCCCCGTGGATCGCAACCGGTCGGGGTCAAACACATCGCAGCCGCCCGTCAGCGGNGGNTCNGGCACAACTGACAGCACGATGATCTGATCCGCACGGCACGCCCCGAACGCCGCCCGCGCGCGNTTGCCGGACAGGTGGATNACCTCNCGTNCCCCGATCTTTGNCCTTNTNGGCCAACGCGCNGCNGCNNGGNCCTGATCGGCNCCGTCGCCGTCATTCTCCAGCCAGTTGAGCGCGACAAAGCCTGCGCCTTTNGCCTTGCTCAGCGCACGGCCCGTGGGGNTCATCACCCCCACCAGACTGCCGGTGTCCGAGATCAGCACCGTCGGACGCTCGGCACCGTGCCACAATACCCCCGCCGCAATCACGGCTCCCANACCGGCAAATCGCAACCAACCCTGCCACAGCAACANCCACAAAAACCCNAGCGCCAGCAGCGGCAGCACCCAAGGGCCGGGGGCGGCCACATGACCCTGCGCACCGTCGATCTCTGCCACGCCCTGCGCGACCAGCAAGATCCAGCGCAACCCTGCGCCCATGACCTGCAGGGGGATCCACTCTAGCCCCAGCGGTGCCATGACCAAGGCCGCCACGGCGGCCGGCATCACCAAGACCCCCATCAGCGGGACCGACANNAGGTTCGCGANCAAGCCATANTGCGCGATNGTNTTGAAATGGGCCGCCCCGATGGGCGCGGTAAAGCCCCCNGCCACAGCCGAGGAAATCACCGTCGCCACAGCCGGTGCCAGCCACTTCGGCCCAAGCGAGACCTCGGCGTTGCGCAACCAGCCAAAGATCGCAACCAACCCCGTTGTGGCGGCAAAGGACATCTGGAACCCCGGCCCCGTCAATGCCTCTGGCCGAAGGACCAATACGATCGTNGCNGCAATNGCNACNGCCCGNAGGGTCAGCGCCCGNCGCCCGATGATCAACGCGCCAAGGGCCACNGCGACCATGATNAACGCGCGTTCGGTTGCGACATTNCCNCCCGACAACAGCAGATAGCCNCTGGCCGCCACCAGCGCNCCNGCNGCTGCGATNCTGCGCGTGGGCCAGCGCAGCGCGATCCACGGCACCAACGTCAGCACGATCCGCAACGCGCCAAAGACCACCGCGCTCAGCAACCCCATGTGCAAGCCCGAGATCGCCAATAGATGCGCAAGGTTGCTGGCGCGCAGATCCTGCAGCGCGTCTTGGCTGATGGCGCTGCGGTCGCCAGTGGTGATCGCCGTGGCAAACCCGCCGATATCACCCGGCAAGATCCGCTGAATCCGGGCCGAGGCCGCCATGCGCGCCCGAAAGACCGCCAGCCCGCCATGCCCCGCCCCAGCCGGTGTCGCCGCCAGTAAGGGGGTGCGACTGTACCCCACAGCGCCCAAGCCCGCGAACCATGCATGCCGTTGGAAATCAAAGCCCTCAGGCTCGATCGGGCCGCTTGGCGGCGACAGATGCCCCGTGGTCATCACCCCCAACCCCGGCGTGATATCCGCGTCAAAGCGCCTGTCGCCATGCAAGGACACGCGCACATGCAGCGGCGTGCGCGCAGCAGAGACCCGTTCCAGCACAACCCGATCCAGCGTCAGCCGCAAGGCATCGGACTGGCTGCGATCCACCGCCACGACGCGCCCCGCGATCGGGCCGTAATAGCGCCACCCCAGCACCGGCCCGCCGACAGCATGAGCACGCCACGCCGCCAGATCAAAACCGAGCAACACCAAGGCCGCGCCCAACACCACAGGCCCCGCGACCTCGCCCGCCAGAAAGGCCGCCGCCCCCAGCAGCGCCGCCCCGCCCGCGACCCAAAGCAGGACGGTCAGCGAAGGCTCAACCCGCAGCGCAAAATAGCAGCCGATCCCCACGGCCAGACACACCGGCACCCAGCCGATCAGATGCCCCCGCTGTGCGCGCATGCTCCGCGCCATATAGGACAACAGCCCCATACTTGCCCCCGTTCTCTGCACTGGGTAGATAGTCGGGGACGCTATCTCCAAAGGAGTTAGCAAATGATAAACGGCACCCCGAACGGGCGTTTTCCGTGAACTTCTGCTGCAAAGGATCCTCCGCCCATGACAACGCCTGTCGTTACCCGTTTCGCCCCGTCTCCTACCGGTTATCTGCACATCGGCGGCGCGCGGACGGCGCTGTTCAGCTGGCTTTATGCACGCGGTCGGGGCGGTAAATTCCTGCTGCGTATCGAAGACACCGACCGCCAGCGCCACACCCCCGAGGCGACCGAAGCGATTCTGCAGGGCATGGCGTGGCTGGGACTGGATCACGACGGTGACGTGGTCAGCCAGTTCGAAAACGCCCCCCGCCACGCCGAGGTGGCGCTGCAGCTTCTTGCCGAAGGAAAGGCCTATAAGTGCTTTGCCTCGCAAGAAGAAATCGCCGCGTTCCGGGATCAGGCCAAGGCCGAGGGGCGCAGCACCCTGTACCAATCACCCTGGCGTGACGCCGCGCCGGAAACGCATCCCGACGCCCCCTATGTCGTACGGATCAAGGCCCCGTTGACGGGTGAAACCGTCATCCGCGACGCGGTGCAGGGCGACGTGGTGATCGGGAACGACCAGCTTGATGACATGGTGCTGTTACGTTCCGATGGTACGCCCGTCTATATGCTGGCCGTTGTTGTTGATGACCATGACATGGGCGTGACCCATGTGATCCGCGGGGATGATCACCTCAACAACGCCGCGCGCCAGATGATGATCTATAACGCCATGGGCTGGGACGTTCCCGTCTGGGCGCATATCCCGCTGATCCACGGCGCGGATGGCAAGAAACTGTCGAAACGTCACGGCGCTTTGGGCGCGCAGGAGTATCAGGCCATGGGCTTTCCCGCGGCCGGTATGCGCAACTACCTCGCCCGTCTGGGGTGGAGCCATGGGGACGACGAATTCTTCACCGATGCCCAAGCGCAAGAATGGTTCGATCTGGACGGTATCCGCAAAAGCCCCGCGCAATTCGACCTCAAGAAGCTGGAAAACATCTGCGGGCAGCACATCGCCGCGGCGGATGATGCTGCATTGCGGCACGAGATCGAGGCCTATTTGACCGCTGCCGGCCTGCCCGCGCTCACAAATGCGCAAGCTGACGGGTTGGAGCGGGCGATGTATTGCTTAAAGGATCGCGCGAAGAAATTCCCTGATCTTCTTGAAAAAGCTGAGTTTATCCTCGCCGAACGCCCCATCCAACCGGACGAGAAGGCAGACAAGCACTTGGACAATGTATCCCGTGGTATGCTGACTGAATTGACGCCGCAGTTGCAGAATGTTACTTGGGGCAGAGAAACGCTGGAGGAGGCGCTGAACGGCTTTGCCGCCGCTCGGGACACCAAATTCGGCAAACTGGCGGGGCCGCTGCGCGCAGCACTCGCCGGGCGGGCAGCAACCCCATCAGTTTTCGATATGATGCTGGTACTTGGGCGTGACGAAAGCCTTGCCCGTTTAAACGATGCGGCTATCTAAGATATGCAAAAGCATATTCCTGATATGCTCAACAATAACTGAGGGGCGGACCGTTTCGGTATCTCCCCAGTCGACGGCATAACGCACGTCGATAAAACGATAGGAAGGGACTTCATGGCCGAAAGTACAAAATCCGCAACGTTGACCATCGACGGGAACAGCTTTGAACTGCCGATCTATTCCCCGTCGGCGGGCCCGGATGTTGTGGACATCCGCAAGCTGTTCTCTCAGGCGAATGTGTTCACATATGACCCTGGCTTCACCTCGACAGCGGCCTGTGACAGCACGATCACCTTCATTGACGGTGACGAAGGCGTGTTGCTGCACCGTGGGTATCCGATCGACCAACTGGCCAGCGAATCCCACTACCTCGAAGTGTGCTACCTGCTGCTGTATGGCGAACTGCCCTCTGCCGCGCAGCTGGAAGAGTTTGAAAATCTGGTGACCAACCACACCATGATCCACGAGCAGATGATCAACTTCTTCCGTGGTTTCCGCCGTGATGCACACCCGATGGCGATTATGGTCGGCGTTGTGGGCGCGATGTCTGCCTTCTACCACGACAGCACCGACATCAACGACGCGCACCAGCGTGAAGTGGCAACGATCCGTCTGATCGCCAAGATGCCCACGATTGCCGCGATGGCCTATAAGTACACCATCGGTCAGCCGTTCATCTATCCGCGCAACGACGTAGACTATGCCGGTAACTTCCTGCGCATGTGTTTCGCCGTCCCTGCCGAGGATTATGTCGTCGACCCCATCCTTGCCCGCGCGATGGACCGCATCTTTACGCTGCACGCAGACCACGAACAGAACGCATCGACATCGACCGTGCGTCTGGCGTCCTCTTCTGGGGCGAACCCCTTTGCCTGTATCGCTGCTGGCATCGCCTGCCTTTGGGGGCCGGCGCATGGTGGGGCGAACCAGGCATGTCTGGAAATGCTGAAAGAGATCGGCACACCGGACCGCATCCCTGAATTCATCGCCCGTGCCAAGGACAAGAACGACCCGTTCCGCCTGATGGGCTTTGGTCACCGCGTCTACAAGAACCACGACCCACGCGCGACCGTGATGAAAGAAAGCGCGGACGAAGTGCTTGAGCTGCTGGGTGTCGAAAACAACCCGATCCTGCAGGTCGCTAAAGAGCTTGAAAAACAGGCGCTGGAGGATCCGTATTTCGCAGAGAAGAAGCTGTTCCCGAACGTCGATTTCTACTCGGGCATCATCCTCGAAGCGATGGGTTTCCCCACGTCGATGTTCACGCCGATCTTTGCGCTGGCACGGACCGTCGGCTGGATCTCGCAGTGGAAAGAGCAGATCAGCGATCCTCAGTTGAAAATCGGGCGTCCCCGTCAGCTGTATCTTGGCGAAACACCACGCGACTATGTGGATATCGAAAAGCGCTGAATGTCAGTACATTAGTCAAAACGCCCCGCCCTCACGGCGGGGCGTTTTGCGTTTCAGGGTGGGCTGCTGCTGCCTGAAACCCAGGACAAAGAGAATCACCTGAAAGCCCGCCCAAAAGCGCCCCGTGATCAAAGCGCCTCTTTCCAGCCCACTGTTTCAACTCACTTTTCCCCATTTCGAAACCATAAGGTCCGAAATATGGCAGTTTTGTGTTGTTGTTTCCAAGCTGCGCATAATGGTCAAAATTGATTGACCAACCGCGCCGATCATCCCAGATTCATCGTCAATTCAGCGCAGGTTTACCCTGTGCGATGCACAGCAGACCCCAATACGCCCGCTGCCCCCTGCGGAAAGGATGACCGGATGAACGACCCTCGGCCTCGCCTGCAATGGGATAACGCGACCAGTCTAAGCTGCAAGACCGCACGGCATCACCCCGCGCCGCAGGGATCGTTCGTGCATGATATCGAACAGAAATGTGACCAGATCGCGGTGGTCTATGACAAGGGCCAGACGCCGCCGCGGATCACGGTCAAGCAAGTGTCAGGCAGCGTGCACACGGTGCTCGCCGACGGGATAGCGGTGGCCGTGGTTGCCAGCGCCTCGCGTCCGACCCTCAACCCCGATGACGTGTTGCTGGTCGAACGCTCGGTCTAGCGGGATTAGCGGCCCTCGAAGCTTGCGGGGCGTTTCTGCATAAAGGCCATCACGCCCTCTTTGAAATCACGTGATTGCCCGCATTTTCCTTGTTCCTGCGCCTCTAGCGACAGCTGATCCTCCAGCGTATTGTCCCAGCTGGCGCGAATGGCGTTCTTGGCAGCGGCATAGGCTGCGGTCGGTCCTTGCGCCAGATGCGCCGCCTTGGCACGCCAATGGTTGTCAAACGCGGCATCAGCCACCGCTTCCCAGATCATCCCCCAGTCATCCGCCTGACGGGCAGAGATTTTATCCGCGAACAAGGCCGCGCCCATAGCCTTGGCCGTGCCCATCTGGCGGGGCAACGTATAGGTGCCGCCCGCATCGGGCATCAGACCAATGCGCGTAAATGCTTGCAGGAAATAAGAAGATTCCGTCGCAAAGACCACATCCGCAGCCAGTGCGAGGTTCGCCCCTGCCCCCGCCGCAGGACCATTGACCGCGGCGATCGTTGGCACAGGGCAGTTGGTGATCGCCCGCAGCATGGGGCCGTATTCCTCGCGCAGGGTGCGTTCCAGATCCAGCGAGCCCTTGCTGCTGCTGTCGCTGAGATCCTGACCGGTGCAAAACGCACGACCGGCACCGGTGATGACCACACAACGCGCGTCTTTGCCCGCTTGGGTAAACGCGTGCTCGATCTCTGCCCGCATTTGCGTGGTCAATGCGTTCATCTTGTCGGGGCGGTTCATGGTGACCACGGCCAGCCCGTCGGTCAGTTCATAGGTCAGGGTTTGATAGTCCATGGCGCGGGTTCCTCATCTAGATTTCCCCCGCACCTTACCCATACGACAGGCCACCGCCAGTGAAACCCCGCGTTATCGCTTCAGAATGTCGTCCAGCCGCGCCTGTTCTTGTGCGCTGAGCGGGGCCTGTTCGACGGACGGTGCCTTCGCACGACCGCGCAGGTATCCAAACCCGACCCCTGCCGCGATCAATAGCATCAGCGGCCCCGCCGCCCATAACACCCAGGTCGATCCCCGCGCAGGCGGGTTGAGCAGGACATATTCACCATAGCGGTCGACGATATAAGCGACCGCCTCTTCGTCGCTATCGCCGGCCACCAGACGTTCGCGCAGCAGGATACGTAGGTCGCGCGCAAGGCTGGCATTGCTTTCGTCGATGCTTTCGTTGCGGCACACCAGGCAACGCAACCCTTTCGACAAGCTCCGCGCGCGTTGCTCAAGCGCAGGATCCGAGAGCACCTCGTCCGGCTGCACGGCCCAGGTCGGCGCAACCGACAGCACAGGTGCTACAAGCAACATCAGGGCGAGGATCAGCGCCCTCATTGTGCAGGCACCGGTTTTGATTTCGCCGCCCCTGCCGCAACGCGGTAGCGCCGGTCCGAAAGACTTAACACGCCACCAAGGGCCATCAGCGCACAGCCGATCCAAATCCAGTTGGTCAGCGGCTTGACATAAGTGCGCACCACCCAGCCACCATTTGCCTGTTCATCCCCGATCACGACATAGACATCGCGCAGCAGATTATAGTCGATCGCCGCTTCGGTCGTGGGCATCTGCGCCACGGGATAAAAGCGTTTCTCCGGTCGCAACTGCGCAATCTCTTCCCCGTCGTGGAACAATGTCACGCTGCCGGTCGTCGCCGTATAGTTCGGACCTTGGCTCTGGGTGACATCGTCCAGCTGCACGGTATAGCGCCCCACATCGTAGGATTCCCCCAGCGGAACGGCGCGGATGTCATCAATCGACCACGCCGTTAGGCCAGCCACCCCAGCCATGGTCACCCCAAGGCCGGCGTGGGCCACCATCTTGCCCCAATCCGCGCGCGGCAACCGCCCAAGCCGGCGCAGCCGGTTATTACCGCGCCCCGTGCGCCCCCACAGATCAACAACGGTGCCCATCACGATCCACGCGCCCAAGAACAACCCGAGCGGACCCAGCAAGCTGCGCCCCGACTGCATCGCGTAGGCAAGCCCCCCAATCGCAATCGCCAATACGAAGGCGTAGCGTAGCGGCTTTAGCGCCCGCGAAATCACCGCACGCTTCCAAGGCATCGCCGACCCGATCGGCAGGATCAGCCCCAGCATAATCATGAAAGGTGTAAAGGCGGCGTTAAAAAACGGGGGGCCAACGCTCAGTTTTCTGTCGAAGAACATCTCCGCCAGCAGCGGCCACATCGTGCCAATGAACACGACAAAACAGGCAACGGCGAGCAATACGTTATTTACCAGCAAAGCCGACTCTCGGCTGACCATGCTGAACACGCCTTTCGCCTCTAACGCGCTGGCGCGCGCCGCGAACAGAACCAGAGCACCGCCCATGAAAAACGCCATAATCATCAGGATAAACACGCCGCGTTCGGGGTCATTCGCAAAGGCGTGGACCGAGGTTAGCAACCCGGACCTGACGATAAACGTCCCGATCAGCGAGAAGCCAAAAGCCAGGATCGCAAGCAGGATCGTCCAGCTTTTCAGGCTTTCGCGTTTTTCTACAACGATGGCGGAATGAAGCAGCGCCGCCGCCAGAAGCCAAGGCATAAAGCTAGCGTTTTCAACGGGATCCCAGAACCAGAACCCGCCCCAGCCAAGTTCGTAATAGGCCCACCAGGACCCGAGCGCGATGCCGATCGTCAAAAACACCCACGCCGCCAGGGTCCAAGGGCGCACCCACCGGCCCCAAGCGGCATCAATCCGCCCTTCGATCAAGGCGGCAACGGCAAAGCTGAAGGTCATCGAAAGGCCGACATACCCCAAATACAAAAACGGCGGGTGGAAGGCGAGCCCTGGATCCTGCAGCAGCGGGTTCAGATCCTGCCCGTCAAAAGGTGGCGTCGCCAGCCGCAAGAACGGGTTGGATGTGAACAGGATGAAGGCAAAAAACGCCACACCGATTGCGGCTTGCACAGAAAGAACCCGCGCCCGCAAAGTCGGCGGCAGATTGCCCCCGAACCACGCGGCCATCGCCCCGAATAGCGAGACAATGAGCACCCACAGCAGCATTGAGCCTTCATGATTGCCCCAAGTACCGCTGATTTTATACAAAAGCGGCTTCATNGAGTGGCTNTTCAACACCACCAACCGCAGCGAGAAATCAGAGGTGACAAAGGCCCACATCAACGCNCCAAACGCCAGCAATGTCAGGGCGAATTGCGCCCCGGCGGCGGGNTCTGCCACAGCCATCCACCCGGGCCAGCGTTTATGGGCACCGATCAGGGGCACGACCATCTGAACGATGGCAACGCCGAAGGCGAGGATAAGGGCGAAATGTCCGAGCTCTGTAATCATACCCCGATCATAGAGCGGNGCNCCGCCCCATACCATGCCNATTNACCGCGAAATCACACGACTGTGCGCNGCAAAGCGTCGCAGGGNCCCCCTTAGCCTGCAACTCTGNGNCAGTTACCCCGCANCCCTGCGCCAGTCCGCAAGCGCCGCGTTGTCCGATCTGTCGCGCACTGCGCTAGATACGCCTTCCAGATCCCGCANNNCCCCTTCTTCAACACCATNAACACGNAGCGTTTCCAGCTCTTCGATATGCCGCATCACCGTTGGTGTCTGCGCGATGGTGCGCGCGATAGAGCGTTGGAACTCTTGNGTTTTTACCTGATGCCGCGCGCCAAAGTAAAAGGACACGACAACCCCCAGAAGCCACCATAACGGCTCTGGNACCAGCGACACGCCCTGCATCCGGCTGGCAAACCAGACCGGATCAACCATCGCCGCGATGAACAAGCCCAAGGTACCAAGCGCCAGCGCTGGACGCGGAAGCCGGTTCAGCCCGTCCATGAAACGGTCAAACCGTCCNTTGCGGGGCACAGCGAATTCCGCCCCAAATTGCACCATAGCCTGTTCCCGCGCGGTCGCATCACGGCCGGCCGTCTTTTCCGCATTGGCGCGAAACACCTCGACCGTGTCGCGCACCACATTGCGGCCGTCACCAAAGACTAGTGCAAGCGCGGTATCAATCATCCCCATGCCGCGACCCTTTCGTTAAAGTCACGGATGCTCAGATGGTACCGCGGTGACATGAATTCCTCTGCCCGTTTGATCCATCCTCCCTTCTTTCCGGCCCTTGTGCGGGCGTATTTGCGACTTGCGGGGCGCTGATCCGCCAGCCCAAAGTAATAGTTGCGCCGCGCGACGGCGTAGGCGTCCACCATCTGCGCAGGTGCAGCGGCATAGGCGCGCCCCGTAGCGCCAAGCGTTCGCGGTCCAAGCACCCCGTCCACGGCCACATCAAACCCCATATCTCTTAACAATCGCTGAAGAATCTTCACCGCATTCGCCCCCGCATTCACGTACATGTCGAAAACAGAGGGCTGGAGCGGACNGGGCANCTGNGCGATCTTGGGTTTGTGGAAGTAATGGGTGATGAATATCTCGGTCGCTTGATCTTGAGTAAGCTCTTGAACATCGGCGAGATTTACTGCGCCGTCACGGTTCACATCCAGCCCCAGCCGACGCAGTGTGTGGATGGTGACGCCGTGGTTCGTTGCCCCGCCCGGATCATCGGGGTCGTTTACAAAGCCCCCCTCACGCGCGACGATGGACTTTGCAATTTCCTCAACAGTTTGCATCAAATTGGCCCTTCTTGCAGGTTGCACTGCTGCAAGAATGACGTCTCAGATGTTAACGAAACCCGGCAGGCCCGTACGCATCACCCCTCGGGGGCAACATAAACGCCTTGCTCTTTCAGGGCGTCGACGACCTCTTTCGGCATNTAGGTCTCGTCATGTTTGGCAAGGATTTCAGTCGCTTCGAAGGTGCCGTTGATGTAACGNCCTGTCCCTACCATGCCTTGATTTTCCTCGAACAGATCGGGCAATACNCCGCTGTAGGTCACAGGCACANCCGCGCCGCCATCGGTCACGGAAAAGCGGATCGTCAGACCATCCCCGCGCACAAGNCTGCCCTCTTCAACCAGGCCACCGATGCGGAAAACCTCTGNCGGGCCGGGGGGNTCGGCGATCACCTGACTGGGNGCGCGGAAAAAGTTGATCCCGTCGCGCATGGCATATCCAATCAGCGCCGTGGACAGCACAAGCGCCACGACCGCGACGCCGATGATCTGGATACGCCTTTGTTTTTTAATACTTTTCATGCGCCCTCAGGGAAATAGCGGAGCCATCATCAGCCCCTCGACCTCGTCAATACCTAACATCAGGTTGGCGTTTTGCAACGCCTGCCCGCTGGAGCCCTTGGTCAAATTATCGAGCGCGGCAACCACAATGGCGCGGCCGTCGATCCGGTCTGCCACCACGCCGATATGACAGAAGTTCGACCCGCGAATATGGCGCGTGCTCGGGGCCTCCCCCATGGGCAGCACCTCGATAAAGGGCTCTGCATCATAGGCCGCGGCAAGTGTTTTGTGGATCACCTCGGCATCGCCTTTGACATAGACGGTCGCTAAAATCCCGCGGTTGGCGGGCACCAGATGCGGGGTGAACTGCACCTTGACCGGACGGCCGGCAATGGCGGAAAACTCCTGATCAAACTCACCCAGATGGCGGTGCGTCCCGCCAAGAGAATAGGCATGATACCCCTCGGACAATTCTGCATGCAGCAGGTTTTCCTTCAACGACCGCCCCGCACCGGAAACGGCGCATTTGAGGTCAAGGATGATGTCGTCCAGATCAATGACGCCTTTTTCGATCAAGGGGCGCAGGGCGAACTGGCCGGTGGCGGCGTTGCAGCCCGTACCGGCCACAAGACGCGCGGATTTGATCTCTTCGCGGTAGAATTCGGTGAGGCCATAGACCGCCTCTTTCTGCTGCTCCAGCGCGGCATGGGGGTTGCCGTACCACTTGGCGTAGGCCTCGGGGTCGCGCAGCCGGAAATCCGCAGAAAGATCGACGATTTTCAGGTCTTTAGGCAGGTTCGCGATGACCTCTTGGCTGGTTTTATGGGGCAAGGCGCAAAAGCACAGGTCAATCTCCGAGAAATCGATCTCTTCGATGGTGACCAATGCGGGCAGGTCGAGATGGCGCAGGTGTGGAAACACCTCTGCGATGGTTTGCCCCGCCTTGGAGTTTGCCCCCAAAGCTTTGATCTGCATAGAGGAATGGCCAGCGATCAGCCGGATCAGCTCGGCTCCGGTATAGCCGGAGGCACCAAGAATGGCGATATTATGGGTCATGTCGGGTTCCGTTCGGAAAGTGTTAGCAAATACGTGTTAGGCCGCTTGAAAGGTCAAGGGTCGTCGCAAGAATTGCGTGGCACGGCTGCTGACCTTTTTGGGGTCGCCCGTGGTCAGGAAAGCCGCCTCGCCCGTGCCCAGCATATTGGGGTGACGCTTTAGATAGTCGCTTAAACTATGGGCGACCAGATTGGCTTGGCTGAACACTTTGACATCGGGGCCAAGCGCNTCCTGAAAGGTTTCCTGCATCAGCGGGTAATGGGTGCAACCCAGAATGGCCGCTTCGGGCGCGGGCATCTTGCGTTTCAGCGCGTCCACATGGCTGCGCACCAGCGCTTCGGCNAGGATGAAGTCACCGTCCTCGATCGCATCCACGACACCCCCACAGGCCTGCGCTTCGACATCGACGCCGATCGCCCGAAAGGCCAGTTCACGCTGGAACGCACGGCTTGCCACCGTTGCGGGCGTCGCAAACAGCGCCACGTGCTTGAGATCCACCTCGCGCGGGGGGGAATTGTCGCCCCATTGGCGTTCTGTCATCGCCTCGATCAGCGGCACAAAGACGCCNAACACNCGCTTGTCCGACGGGATCCACCCTTCCTGCATCCGGCGTAGCGCCGCGGCAGAGGCCGTGTTGCACGCCAAGATCACCAGATCGCAGCCCGCATCAAACAGACGCTGGGTTGCAGCAGTGGTCAGGTTATAGATGTCATCCGCATTACGCACACCGTAGGGCGCATGGGCGCTATCGGCCAAATACACGAAATCCACATCCGGTAGCTGCGCCTGCACGGCATCCCAAACGGTCAGCCCGCCTAGCCCAGAATCGAAAATACCAACTGCCATAACACCTTGCCGTCACCTGTCGGCACGATGCCGATCTTCAAATTCAAACCCCAGATCAAAGGATTTTGCCGGGTCTGGTGACAACTCATACGTCGCTTTGCGCAGGAAATCCATCATAGCTTTTGCGTCTTTTGCCATGGGGTCCAGCACGTTTCTGCCGATGGGNTCGCCNATGACCACGCGCACGGGCGTGTCGAGCCGTTTGCGGAATTCCTTGATCAGCAGNCCCATGCGCAGGGTGTGATGCAGATGGCTGGCAATCTGGAACAAGCGGCTGGTGTGGCCGTCAAAGTAGATCGGCACGACGGTGGCATCCGATTTCGCGATCATGCGGGCGGTAAAGCTGCGCCAGCCCGGGTCCATGGGGCGCGAAAACGGCCGTGCGCTGGTGCTGACGGTGCCCCCCGGAAAGATACCAACCGCGCCACCCTGCCCCAGATACTCCAGCGCGGTCTTGCGCGTGCGCAGGTTNAGCGCCAGTGCGGCCTTGTCCTCGTCAAAACTGATCGGCAGNANATGGCGGTTCAGGTCGGGNGCGCGGTTAAANACCGAATGNGCCATGATCTTGAACCCGTCCCGGCGGCGCGCCAACATATGCCCCAGCATCAACCCGTCCAGAATACCGTAAGGATGGTTCGCCAGCGCGATGACAGGCCCCGTTTCAGGGATNTTCGCCAGACTGCCNCCCACGACNTCAAGCGTCAGCCCNTAGCGCTGCACCATCACGTCAAAGAANCCCATCCCGCGCGCCATGTCGTCTTCATAGCCGGTTGCGCGTTTCATCAGCCCCAACCGCCCTGTGCTATTCTCCATCAGGCGGATGAAGGCACGCGCGGGCCGCGATTTGGCGGAATAGGCATAGCTGATGTCACGCGCTGTCAGNGGCCGAAGATCGGGCTGCAAGAGGGTCAAGGTCGGTTCCTTTTCACGGGCTTTGCCTTGCCCTCTAGCAGTGGATCATGACAGTCGCGTGACAGACAGCCTATTCAGCCTACTCTGCCTACTCTGCCGCGCGCGAGGTTTGCGTGCCCCCTGACCGGATGACGGCCAGCAGCTCTTCGCGCCGCTTTGCGGCCTTGGCTTCATTCGCCTGTTTNACCGGNCCAAAGCCGCGGATCTGCAAGGGAAGCTNTGCCAAGGCGACAATCGCGTCGTGGGTTGCATCAGTCAGCTTGGGCAGAACNTCCTTCATGTCGGCCTCGTATTGCGTGATCAAGGACCGCTCCATCCGGCGTTCTTCGGTGCGNCCAAAGGGATCGAANGGCGTGCCGCGCAGGAACTTCATCCGCGCCAGCATGTTGAACGGCCCCTCCATCCACGCGCCAAAGGTCCGTTTCATCGGACGGCCATCCGCGCCGGTTTTCGACAGGATCGGNGGCGCAAGGTTGAAGGTCAGCTTGGGATCCCCCTCAAAGGCCTCTGCCACTTTGGCGCGGGTGGATTTCAACAGGCGCGCGACCTCGTATTCATCNTTATAGGACANGAGCTTNTGNTAGCCCAAGGCCACGGCCTCTTTCAGGCGCGCGTCGGTAATGCTGTCCACCATGGTGCCATAACGCTTCGCCAGCCGCTTGCCCTGATAGGCGATCAGGTGGTCCTTGCGGAAGGCGATCCGTTCATCCAGCGTCTTCGGCAGGGCGACGACATTGGGCGTCATCACGCGCTTGGCGTCTTCGGGGTGCAGCACGGCCCAACGGCCCAGTTCAAACGCACGCAAGTTCCGCTCGACCGCGGCACCGTTCAAGGTGATCGCCTGTTGCAAGCTGTCCAGCGACAGCGGGATCAACCCCTGCTGCCACGCTGCGCCGAAGATCATCATGTTCGAATAGATCGAATCCCCCAGCGTCGCCTTCGCCAAATCAGAGGCATCAAACAGCGCGACGTCATCCTTGAGCCGCGCCTCAAGCGCGAGGGTGAGCCGGTCGTAGGGCATCTGGAACTCGGTATCGCGGGTAAACTCGCCCGTGATGATCTGNTGCGANTTCACAACCGCCCCCGTCCGCCCAGCGCGCGTCAGGCCAAGCGTCTTGGTCCCGGCAGAGACAACAAGATCACCCCCGATCAACGCATCCGCCTCACCCGTTGCCACGCGAATGGCGCTGATGTCTTCGGGACGGTTCGCAATACGGCAATGGATATGTACGGCACCGCCCTTTTGGGCAAGGCCTGCCATCTCCATCATCCCAGCGCCCTTGCCATCAATCTGCGCGGCTTGCGCCAGCACGGCACCGATGGTCACAACGCCGGTCCCACCGACACCGGTGATCACCACGTTATGCGTGCCATTGATCGCCGGCAGGGTCGGCATGGGCAGGTCGGGAATCTTGACCTCTGTCGTGGGATCCTTGCGGATCTTGGCCCCNTCCAGCGTCACGAAGGACGGGCAGAACCCTTTGACGCACGAGAAATCCTTGTTGCACGAGGATTGATCAATCGCCCGTTTGCGCCCCAGTTCTGTTTCTTCGGGCACGATCGAGACGCAGTTGGACTGCACNCCACAATCCCCGCAGCCTTCGCAGACATCGGTATTGATGAACACGCGCTTGTCGGGATCNGGGAACANNCCCCGTTTGCGACGGCGACGTTTCTCGGCGGCACAGGTCTGGATATAGACGATGACNCTGACGCCTTTGTGTTTGGCGAANTTCTCTTGCACGGTCTGCAGGTCTGCACGCTCGTACATCGGCACGTCGCCAAAGGCTTTTTCGTCTACGTCTTCTTTNTCGTCATAGACCACGGCGATNTTCTTGACGCCCATGGCCTTCACCTCTGCCACGATACGCGGCGCGTCCAGATCGCCTTCGTTGTGCTGGCCACCGGTCATGGCAACGGCATCGTTATAAAGGATCTTGTAGGTGATGTTCGTCTTGGCCGCGATGGCCGCACGGATCGCCAGATTACCCGAATGGTTGTATGTCCCGTCCCCGAGGTTCTGGAACACATGGTCGCGTGTCGAGAATTTGGATTCACCGATCCAGTTCGCNCCTTCNCCTCCCATATGGGTAAAGCCGGTTGTCTCGCGNTCCATCCATTGCACCATATAGTGGCANCCGATCCCGGCGTAGGCGCGGCTCCCCTCTGGGAGCTTGGTTGATGAGTTATGCGGACAGCCCGAACAGAANTAGGGCACACGCGCGGCGATGTCTTCGGCGTTNTCGGCACGTCGCGCGGTATCCAGCGCTTCCATACCCGCCTTGATGCCATCGGTGGTCCGGCCTTCCTCGATAAAGATACCGCCCAGCTTTTCGGCAATCCAGATCGGGTCCAGNGCGCCACGGGTGGGGAACAGCTCTTCGCCATGCTCCATCCCGGCACCNCCGCCTTTGTGCCAGCCATAGACGCGGCGATGCGTATCCGAGAACANNGCCTCTTTGATCTGCACCTCGATCAGCTTGCGCTTCTCTTCCACGACGATCACCAGATCGAGCCCTTCGGCCCANNNATGGAACCCCTTCATATCCAGNGGGAAGGTCTGCCCGATCTTATAGAGCGTGATCCCCAGACGTTCGGCTTCGTTCTCGTCGATGTTCAGCAAGCTCATGGCGTGGATCACATCCAGCCAGTTCTTGCCGGCNGCCGCGATGCCGATCTTGGCCCCGCGCTTGCCCCACATGCGNTTGTCCATCTTGTTGGCGTGGCTAAACGCCTCTGCGGCANANCGNTTATAGTCGATCATNCGCGCTTCTTGCAGATGCGGCGTGTCTTGCAGACGAATGTTCAGCCCNCCNTCNGGCATATCGAACTGCGGGGTGACCAGCTNCATTCGGTTCGGGTCACCATTCACGACCGATGTCGCCTCTACGGTGTCTTTCATCGTCTTGAGCCCGACCCANAGNCCGCTAAAACGGCTNAGCGCCCAGCCATAGATACCGTAATCAAGGATCTCCTGCACACCGGCGGGGCTGACGACGGGCATATAGGCATCCACCATCGCCCATTCGGACTGGTGCAANACGGTAGAGGATTCACCCGTGTGGTCATCCCCCATGGCCATCAGAACACCACCGTTCACGGACGAGCCCGCCATATTCGCGTGACGCATNACATCNCCAGAGCGNTCCACACCCGGGCCCTTACCGTACCACAGGCCAAACACNCCGTCGTACTTNCCCTCACCGCGCAATTCTGCCTGCTGGCTGCCCCATAGGGCCGTAGCGGCAAGNTCTTCGTTCAGGCCCGGTTCGAACACGACGTTATGCGCGGCCAGNGTCTTGGCGGCGCGGTCCATCTGAAGGTCAACGGCCCCNAGTGGCGATCCACGATATCCGGTCACATATCCGGCGGTATTCAACCCTGCCGCNTTGTCCCGTGCCGCCTGCATCATCGTCAGGCGCACCAACGCCTGCGTGCCGTTCAGCAACACGGGCGATTTCTCGAGGTCATACCGGTCAGTTAGTGAAATTTTTTGCGTACCCATAGCGCGTCCTCCCCTACGTGCAATCAATAGCTATGGCATCACACTAGGTCACAAAAGCTGACCTGTCTAGCGTTGTGTCTGACCCTAGGTCATAAAGCGCCAAGGCGCGGGGCTTGATCTTTTGCACCTCCGCCCGATCTATCCGTGATAAGATAACCGCACATATACCGATGCGCCGCGTCGGAGGGTTGTTTTTAAACTGTAAAACGCGCAAAGATGACCGTTCTTGCGAACACTGCGCTCATTATAAAGGTAGTCCTCATGGATTGGGACAAGCTCAGAATATTTCACGCCGTGGCGGACGCGGGCAGCTTGACCCATGCGGGCGACAAGCTGAATTTGTCGCAATCTGCCGTCAGCCGCCAGATCCGCGGACTGGAAGAGCAGCTGAATACCAACCTGTTCCACCGCCANGCACGCGGCNTGATCCTGACCGAACAAGGCGAGCTGCTGTTCGACGCCACCGTCGCNATGTCCAAACGGCTTGATACCGCNGCTGCGCGCATCCGCGACAGCGAGGAAGAAGTCTTTGGCGAATTGCGTGTCACCACNACCACGGGCTTTGGCACCCTATGGCTGGCCCCGCGTCTGCCGAAGCTCTACGAGAAATACCCCGACCTCAANGTCGACCTGATGCTCGAAGAACGCGTCCTTGACCTNCCCATGCGCGAAGCCGATGTCGCCATCCGCATGAAAGAGCCGTCGCAAGCCGATCTGGTGCGCAAGAAGCTGATGATGATCAAGATGTGCATGTACGCCTCGCCCGCCTATCTTGCGGCGAACGGCACGCCCCAGCGGCTTGAGGATATGTCGGACCACCGTCTGATCTGCCAGAACACNGACAGCAANCAGGTGCATGCGGGTCTGAACCTGATCCAGCAGCTTATGATGCATGACGTGCGGTCGATGCTGACGGTGAACAACTACTTTGGCGTATTGCAAGCGGTGATCAACAACCTCGGGATCGGCGTACTGCCCGACTACCTCATGCAAGACTTCCCCGATCTGGTGCAAGTTCTGCCAGAGACCGAGTCGGCGGATGTGCCCGTATTCCTTGCCTACCCCGANGAATTGCGCGCCTCCAAGCGGGTCGCGGCCTTTAAAGACTTCGTGCAGGACGAGATCATTACCCACCGCAAACTGCTGCGCGAGAAAGAGTCCCACTAGCTATGCGAAAACCGCATATCGGACATGTCACATATTAACGATTCCATCCTTGAACCGTGCACNAACGCCACTTANTTGGGCGGTATGAAGACGGGCGGCTCCGCGCCGCTACTTCATACCTCCCTGTTGGACTNGGCCGAGCTTCGTGCTCGGCCTTTTTTTTGGCTAGAGCCCTTCACGAGCCTTAGGTCTTTTCCCCGCGCTGCGCTTGATCTAAGAGGTGTGGCATATTGCTAGGGGAAAACGCGCACCATGACCGAACCAGCCATCACCCAAGACCTGATTTCCAGCCACGGCATCAATGCCGAAGAATATCAGCGTATTCTGGATATCATCGGGCGCGAACCCACCTTTACCGAACTGGGCATCTTTTCGGCCATGTGGAACGAACACTGTTCCTACAAGTCGTCGAAGAAATGGCTGCGTACCCTGCCGACCGAAGGCCCACAGGTGATCTGCGGCCCGGGCGAGAATGCGGGTATCGTTGATATCGGCGATGGCCAAGCGCTGGTCTTCAAGATGGAAAGCCACAACCACCCGTCCTACATCGAACCCTATCAGGGTGCGGCAACTGGCGTGGGCGGCATCCTGCGGGACGTCTTCACTATGGGCGCGCGTCCGATCGCGGCGATGAACTCTCTTAGCTTCGGGTCGCCCGACCACCGCAAGACGCGCCAACTGGTGCATGGCGTGGTCGCGGGTGTGGGCGGCTACGGTAACTGCTTTGGCGTGCCCACGGTGGGCGGCGAAGTGCGTTTTGACACCGCCTATGATGGCAACTGCCTGGTGAACGCCTTTGCTGCGGGTTTGGCCGACACCGACAAGATCTTCTATTCCGCCGCTTCCGGCGTTGGCATGCCAGTCGTTTACCTTGGTGCGAAAACTGGCCGCGACGGCGTGGGCGGCGCGACGATGGCATCGGCCGAGTTCGACGACACCATCGAAGACAAACGCCCCACCGTTCAGGTCGGCGACCCCTTCACCGAAAAACGCCTGATGGAAGCCACGCTAGAACTGATGGCGACCGGTGCCGTGATTTCGATCCAGGATATGGGCGCCGCAGGCCTGACCTGTTCGGCCGTGGAAATGGGCGACAAGGGCAACCTTGGTGTGCGCCTTGATCTTGAGAAAGTACCGACCCGCGAACACGCGATGACCGCCTACGAGATGATGCTGTCGGAATCCCAGGAACGGATGCTGATGGTCCTGCGCCCCGAGCTTGAGGCAGAGGCGAAGGCCGTCTTCGACAAATGGGACCTCGATTTCGCCATCGTAGGCGAAACAATTGCCGAGGACCGTTTCCTGATCGTGCACAATGGCGAGGTCAAAGCCGACCTGCCGCTTAAAGCGCTCTCGGGCAACGCGCCCGAATACGACCGCCCCTATGTCGAGACACCCCCAGCCGAACCGCTGTCGGATGTCCCCGGCATCGACCCCATCGACGGGCTGAGCGCGCTGATCTCCAGCCCGAACTACGCGTCCAAAGCGTGGGTGTTTGAACAATACGACACGATGGTCATGGGCGACAGCGCCCGCACCCCCGGTCTGGGATCAGGCATCGTGCGCGTGCATGGCACCGACAAGGCGATCGCCTTTACCTCGGATGTGACGCCCCGCTACGTCAAGGCGAACCCTGTCGAAGGCGGCAAACAGGCCGTGGCCGAAGCCTACCGCAACCTCTGTGCCGTGGGGGCACTGCCGCTGGCGACCACCGACAACCTCAACTTCGGCAACCCCGAAAAGCCCGAGATCATGGGCCAGTTCGTCGGCGCGCTGAAAGGCATCGGCGAAGCGGTTGCCGCGCTGGACATGCCGATCGTATCGGGCAACGTGTCGCTGTATAACGAAACCGACGGCAAAGGCATTCTGCCCACCCCCACCATTGGCGCGGTCGGCCTGCTTAAACATACGGACGAGATCATCGGCAAAGAGGTCCGCGAGGGCCATGTCGCTTTGGTTCTGGGGGCCACCGAAGGGCACATCGGACAATCCGCCCTGCTGCTTGAAGTGTTCAACCGCCGCGATGGCGACGCCCCCCATGTCGATCTGGCGCTGGAGAAGGCCCACGGTGAATTCATCCGTGCCAACCGCGCGTTGATCAAAGCCTGCACCGACCTATCGGACGGCGGTCTGGCACTGGCAGCCTTTGAACTGGCGGACGAGGCCGGCGTCGGCGTGACCCTGGATTCTGCCGATACGCAGGTTCTGTTTGGCGAGGATCAAGCCCGCTATCTGATCGCCTGTAACTTCGATCAGGCCGAAGCCCTGATGATCGCCGCGCAAAACGCCGGTCTGCATCTGGAAAGCGTCGGCAAGTTCGGCGGGGATCAGGTGAACTTCGGCGGCGTCAAAGCGCCTTTGGCTGACCTGTCGGCGACCTATCGCGGGGCTTTTGCCGGAACCTTCGCCTAAGGGGTCGCCCCCATCATCTGCATCAATCGCGTTTTCTCGCCCCGGTCATCGGGGCGGGAGATCACCTCTGCCAGTTCTTGCAACGACGCGATCGAGTGACCGGCCCGAAAGCTGTCGGTGAAGGGCAGCATCGCCCGGATACCCGCCGCTTTGGGCGCGAACCCGTCCCACCGCAGCAGCGGATTTAGCCAGATCAGCCGACGTGCGGACAGATGTAACCGCTGCATCTGTCGCGCCAGATCATCGGGCGCATCGCGGTCCAGCCCGTCAGTGATCAACAGCACAACCGCACCCTGCCCCATGACCCGCCGCGACCAGTCGCGGTTGAACGCCTCTATACAGGCCCCGATGCGCGTGCCTCCCTCCCAATCCTGCGCCTCTGCCCCCGCCGCCTTGAGCGCTGCATCCACGTCGCGTGTCGCCAGATGGCGGGTGATATTGGTCAACCGCGTGCCAAAGGTAAACGCATGCACCTGCGCCCACCCCGCGCCCTTGGCATTGCTCACCGCATGCAGGAAATGCAGCACCATGCGGGAATATTGGCTCATGGACCCGGAGATATCGCACAGCACTACCAGATTGGGATAGCGTGGGCGCGGGGTTTTCAGCACCAGCTTGTCCATCTCCCCGCCCCGGCGCAGCGCGGCCCGCAGGCTGCGCCCCGCGTCGATCCGCCCCCTTGGGGAGGTCATGGCCCGGCGGGACGGCACGGGTTTGACCGGCAGGCGCAACCGCGCCAACATCTTTTTGGCCTCCGCCACCTCTGCGAGGCTCATCAGTTCGAAATCAAGACTGCGCAGCCGTTCTTGCGAGGACATGGTCAGGCTGGCATCGACCTCGATCTCTGTCTCGCGCTCGTCTTGCGGTTCTTCGCGGTCGCGTTCCGGCGCTTCGGCACCGTCCAGCAACGCCTCTGCCGCGCGTTTCTCGGCGGCTTGGGCGGGGCGGTCTTCTTGGACGCCACGGATCGCGGGCAGCATCGCGGCCATCATATGCTCCAGATACCGCGGGTCGCGCCAATAAAGCCGGAAGAGCTGCGCAAAGATGGTCCGGTGTTCAGGACGGTTCACAAAGCAGGCGTGCAGGGTCCAGTAGAAATCAGTTTTGTCGGTGAACCCCGCCACCTCTACCGCGCGGATTGCGTCAATCACGCGGCCGGGGCCAATGGGCAGCCCGGCACGGCGCAGGGCACGGGCGAAATGGGTGATATTGCCGGCTAGTTTGGGGTTATCGGGCAGATCCAGGGGCAGATGTTCCATCAGGTCGCCTGCCGCCNGGGGCTGTCAGCCCCCGGNCCCCCGAGGATTTTAGACCATTTGGAAGCGGNAGTATNCGTCAAGGGGTCGCGTCCAGCGTGGCTTTGGCTTGATCGAGGATGCGTTTCGCCTCTGATCCTTGCAGTTTGGCGATATCATCCTGGTATTTCAGGATCGCCCCAAGCGTATCCGCAATGGTTTCGGGGCTGAGGTTGATCACATCCANCGCCAGCAGACATTTTGCCCAATCAATGGTTTCGGCCACGCCGGGCTTCTTGAACAGGTCTTCGGTCCGAAGGTGCTGGACAAAGGCCACGACCTCGCGGCTGAGCGCGGCTGAGGCTTCGGGGGCGCGGGCGGCCAGAATCTCCATCTCGCGGGGGAAATCGGGATANTCGACCCAGTGATAAAGACAGCGGCGTTTGAGCGCGTCATGCACCTCGCGCGTGCGGTTCGAGGTCAGGATCACNATGGGNGGCTCGGGGGCNTTNATCGTGCCNAGTTCGGGGATCGTGACCTGAAAATCGCTGAGCGCCTCAAGCAGGAAGGCTTCGAACGGGGCGTCCGTGCGGTCAAGCTCGTCGATCAACAGGATGGGGGCGCCGCGGCCGTCAGGGCGCATCGCTTCAAGCAAGGGGCGTTCGATCAGAAAGTCGTCGCTAAAGAGTTCTGTTGTGAGCTGCTGTCGCGAGCGATCGCCCGTGGCCTCNGCCGTNCGGATNGCCACCATCTGCGCAGGGAAGTTCCATTCGTAGACCGCCGTGGCGGCGTCCAGCCCTTCATAGCATTGCAACCGGATCAACTTGCGGTCCAAGGCCAGCGCCAATGCTTTGGCNATCTCTGTCTTGCCGACGCCTGCCTCTCCCTCGAGGAACAGCGGCCGGCCCAAGGTCAGGCTCAGGAACACCACCGTGGCCAAAGGCCGCCCGCAGACATATCCCTGCCCCGCAAGCAGCTCTTGCACGGCGTCGATCGAAGGGGGCAGTTGCATGGCATTCTCCGGTTGTGATTGGCATGAGTGGTGCATTCTGATCCCGCGCGGTCAAGGGGTCTGCACGGGGTTCAGCAGACTCTATGCCTTGGAGCGACCACAGAATGTGCTATAAATGTGCTTCAAATNTCCGCATTTTCGCCTTAATGCGCCGATACCTCAGACCAAAAGCCAGGGGGTTTCCTGTGCCCAGATACGATTGAGGAAGTTTACCATGATCGATACCGCCGTAACGCTCGACACGTCTTTTGAGGACTATTCCAAAAGCGAGTGGATGGATGCTGTGAAGCAGGTCGCGCAGAATGGCGGGNTCTATGAAGCGCTCGGGTCAAGGCACCATGCGATGTTTCTGGAAAAATCCTCTACCCTGCTGGTCAGCTTTGAAACCATCAACGGGATGCGCGCCTTGTCATCGATGGCGCATCCTTTGGGNTGGGAAATGGTGCGCAGCGAAGGCTGGTCGCATCTTTGTCTGGCGTCAGAAGGGGATACATGGTTCCGNGANGNGCCNGTTTANGCGTTTTTCGACCGGCTGATCGACGATGGNTTTTTCGACGGCTTTGACCGCGTGGTCTTTTATGGNGCGGGTCCGGGCGGCTATGCGGCTGCGGCATTCTCTGTCGCGGCACCGGGNGCNAAGGTCGTTGCCATCCAGCCGCAAGCGACGCTGGACCCCAGCGTGACNGAATGGGACGATCGCTTTGTCGAGATGCGGCGCACGGATTTCACCTCCCGGTTCGGATATGCCCCCGATATGCTGGACGCGGCCGAGGCCGCTTTTGTGATCTATGACCCGACTGTGCCGCTGGACGCGATGCATGCNAGCCTCTTTACCCGCCCCAATGTGACCAAACTTCGGATGCGGCGGATGGGCACGGCGCTGCAATCGAAACTGCTGGAGCTTGACCAGTTCGAAAACCTGCTGACCCTTGCAGCCGATGGCGAGCTGACAATNGNAAGCTTTGCACGCATCGCCCGGGCGCGCCGCGATCACCGCCCCTATCTGAAAGGCCTGCTTGCCGCGNTGGAACGCGAGCAGCGCGATCCGTTGACGCTCACGCTNTGCAATTTCGTGACAGGGCATATGTCGGCCCCTCGGTTTGTCCGGCGCAAAAAGCAGTTAGAGGCCGAACTGGCCCTGCGNGTCGCACAGGAAAACGGGACTGCAGAGGAACAGGATACGCCATCGCAGGATNCAGCCAAAACCACCGGCTGACGNTTGCTGCGGTCCCTTTGANCAACCCGAGACTAGCGCGCCCGCACGCCCTGTGCTAGCGGGGNGCCCATGACACAGACCCTCACGCTTCGACGCCCCGATGATTGGCACCTGCACCTGCGCGACGGCGCGATGCTGGACGCCGTGTTGCCCCATACCGCCGCGCATTTTGCCCGCGCCATCATCATGCCCAATCTGGTGCCCCCGGTGGTGCGCGGNGCCGATGCGGCCGCCTACCGCGATCGTATCCTGGCGGCACTGCCCGAGGGCGCGGATTTCAGGCCGCTGATGACCCTGTATCTGACCGAGGATACCGATCCCGACGATGTGGCCGCCGCCCATGCCAGCGGGTTGATCACCGCGGTCAAGCTCTACCCCGCCGGTGCGACGACAAATTCNGCCAGCGGCGTGTCGAACTTTGACAATGTTGCGCCCGTGCTGGAACGCATGGCCGAGATCGGCCTGCCCCTGTGCACCCACGGCGAGGTNACCGACCCCGAGATCGANATNTTCGACCGCGAGGCCGTGTTCATCGACCGCGTGCTTGACCCGATCCGNACCCGTCATGCGGGGCTGAAAGTCGTGATGGAGCATATTACCACCGCCGACGCCGCCCANTATGTCACGGAAAGCACCGGNAATCTGGGCGCGACCATCACCACGCACCATCTGGTGATCAACCGCAACCATATCCTCGCCGGTGGGATCAAACCGCATTACTACTGCCTGCCCGTCGCCAAACGCGANAGCCACCGTCTGGCCCTGCGTGCTGCCGCGACTTCGGGCGACGCGCGCTTCTTTCTGGGCACGGATTCCGCACCTCACACGGACGCGAACAAGCTGCTGCCCTGCGGCTGTGCCGGCTGCTTTACCGCGCCCAACACCATGTCGATCCTGGCCGAGGTCTTTGAACAGGANGACGCGCTGGACCAATTGGAACGGTTTACCTCGCTNAACGGGCCGGATTTCTACGGGNTGGCCCCGAACGAGGCGACGATGACGCTGACCCGCACACCGGCGACCTACCCCGATCACATCGACACGCCCGACGGGCCGGTCACCGTGTTCGATCCNATGATGCCGCTGAACTGGTCCGTCACCGACTGACGCCCCCCCGTACCAAAGACAGTNTNCCGGTCGCAGCAGGATGAGACCGGCCACCACCGCCCTCAACGCCAAGGCCCCAAAAGGAACGCATGACATGATCCCCACCAGCTACCCCGACTCTACCGAAATGGCGCGTCTGACCGCGCGGATGTTGCTGGAGATCAAGGCCGTTCATTTCAACGCGGCAGAGCCCTTTACCCTCGCCTCCGGCCTGCCGAGCCCGACCTATATCGATTGCCGCAAGCTGATCAGCTATCCGCGCATCCGCGCCACCTTGATGGACTTCCTGACCGTCACAGTAATGCGCGAAGCGGGGTTCGAGGCGTTTGACAATATCGCGGGCGGTGAAACCGCGGGCATTCCCTTTGCCGCGATGGTGGCCGAGCGCATGGCGCTGCCCATGACCTATGTGCGCAAGAAGCCCAAAGGCTATGGCCGCAACGCCCGCATCGAAGGTGAAATGACCGAAGGCCAACGGGTTCTGCTGGTCGAGGATCTAACCACCGATGGCGGCTCGAAGATCAGCTTTGTCGACGCGATTCGCGATACCGGTGCAACCTGCGCGCATACGGCAGTGATCTTTTACTACGGTATTTTTCCGCAGACAGAAAAGACCTTGGGCGATCACGGGGTTACGTTGCACAGCCTGTGCACCTGGTGGGATGTGCTGGCCGAGGCCAAAGCCCAGAACGCGTTTGACACAGAAACCCTGACCGAAGTCGAAGCCTTCCTGAACGCGCCAGAAGCGTGGCAGGATGCGCGGAAAAAAACCTAAGCAATCCACATGATATTGTGTCGCGTGGTGTAAAATCACGCGACATATGCTACGCTAGCGCAGAGATCAGGTTATCCACAGCTTATAAAGATTGCGGGATGACGGGCGGCTCGGGTAGATAAGCCTCGGGTCATTAATCAGTGGGGCAACACGTAGCATGAACGAGATTTCAAGCATCGACGGTAACCAGCTAACGGTTCAAGCGGCCGAGACAATGCCGCATTCCATCGAAGCGGAACAGCAGTTGTTGGGCGCGATCCTGACCAACAACGATATCTACGACCGCGTGGCGTCTGTCATCGGTCCCAAGCATTTCTACGACCCCGTTCACGCCCGTATTTTCGAGATCGCCGCCGCGCGGATCGCCAAGAACAACCTTGCCTCCCCCGTCACGCTCAAGGCGTTTATGGAGGATGACGAAGGGCTGAAAGAACTGGGCGGCCCCGCCTATCTGGTGCGCCTTGCCGGTGCCGCGATCAGCGCCTTTGCCGTGCGCGACTATGCGCAGATGATCTATGATCTGGCGGTGCGCCGCGACCTGATCCAGCTGGGCCGTGACATCGCGGCCAAAGCCGCTCAGGTCGATGTCGCGTCAGAGCCGCGCGAACAGATCGTCGAGGCCGAACAAAAGCTCTATAAGCTCGCAGAGCAGGGGCAGACCGAAAGCGGTTTCCAGAGTTTTCTGAAAGCCGTGACCGATGCGGTCAACGTGGCCAATGCGGCCTACCAGCGCGACGGTGGCCTATCCGGTGTCTCTACCGGTCTGATTGATATGGATAAAAAGCTGGGCGGCTTGCACCCGTCTGACCTTTTGATCCTTGCCGGTCGTCCGTCGATGGGGAAAACCTCGCTGGCGACGAACATCGCCTTCAACGTCGCCAAAGCCTACCGTCGTGGCACTTTGCATGACGGCACCGAAGGCGCTGTAGATGGTGGCGTTGTCGGGTTCTACAGCCTCGAGATGAGCGCGGAGCAGTTGGCCGCGCGTATCCTGTCCGAAGCGGCCGAGATCCCGTCCCACCAGATCCGGTCGGGTGATATGACAGAGACCGAATTCCGCCGTTTCGTCGATGCCGCCAAAGCGCTGGAAGCCTGCCCGTTGTATATCGACGACACGCCCGCCCTGCCGATCAGCCAGCTGGCCGCCCGTGCGCGACGGCTCAAACGGACCCACGGGCTGGACGTGTTGATTATCGACTATCTCCAGCTGGTACGCGGGACGGGCAAAGGCGAAAACCGGGTGAACGAGATCTCGGAAATCACCATGGGCCTCAAGGCCATCGCGAAAGAGCTCAACATCCCCGTGATCGCCCTGTCGCAGCTGTCGCGTCAGGTGGAAAACCGCGAAGATAAACGCCCGCAGCTGTCGGACTTGCGTGAATCCGGGTCGATCGAACAGGATGCTGACGTCGTGATGTTCGTGTTCCGCGAGGAATACTATAAGGAACGCGAAAAGCCCGGCGATCACGAGCTGGATAAAATGGCGATCTGGCAAGAAGAGATGGAGCGTCTGCACGGTCGCGCCGAAGTGGTCATCGGCAAGCAGCGTCACGGCCCGATTGGTACTGTCGATCTCAGCTTTGAAGGGCGCTACACCCGCTTTGGTAACCTTGTGAAACCGTGGCAGAGTGAAAATGGCGGCGGCGATCAGGAGTTCTGATCGCCACACCCCTTCAATTTGATGAATACACGCTCTGTGCGGCGGTCAGACAACCGCCGCGCGGGCCATCTCTGCCTCTGAAAGATTGTATTTCGCGGCAAAGCGTTCCCGCGCCGCGATCAGCCTTGGGTCATTGGGTCGCATCCCCAAAGTACGAATGAATTCAATCCGTTGCTGGTGCTTTAGCGCCTCGCGGTCAATCGCCGTCCCCATCGCGCGGTCAATCACGGCCCCGCCGGGGCTGACGTGGAACCACTTGCTGAAATCACGGAAGTGATGCTGGTTGTGCAGCGTTGTCACATAACGCTCTACCCGCGTTTTTGACACGTTCACATGGGCGGTCATGTGGAACCATTCATAGACCAGAAAGGTCAGCACCCCGCCCACTGGCACGATGGCCACGGCAATCCAGCCCGCCTGCGGCACACCAAACAGGGCAAGAACACCCCACAGCACCGCTCCGTTCACCAGTAGCATCGGCAAAGCGACCCAGATCGGCACGAAAAACAGCTTGGTGTTGGTCGGGAAATCATGATGACCGTAGTGCGCCATGTACAGCAGGTCAAAGGCCCATTGCGCCCGCGGGGGCGACAGGTGGAACACATAGCGGTGCAGGTTGTATTCATTCAGCATCTGCGCGGCGATCCCGAAGGGGATCAACGCCCAGACCCATAGCGGCGCGAACAGCGCCAATCCCATCAGCCCCGCCCCACAGGCGACCGCCATCACCACGACGGCCGCATGCGAGAACATGATACGCAAGCGCATCATCAGCGGTGCTCCTTACTCGGGCGACAGGGCTTCATAGCGCAACCCTTTGGCGGTGTCCTTGTCGAACCCCTTCCAATAGCTGTGATCCTCCTTCGGGGTGCCATCCTCGTTCATCGACCAGACCCCGTCGTTGGAGTTTTCGACCAGATCAAGATAGGCCCCCATCTCGGCATCGCCCTTGAGATGCTGCGCCATCCAGGCGGTGGCGAAATGCTGCGCGATGTTGTTCATGCGCACCGTGTCCCAGACCGGATCGGTATAGTGGCCCGACACGTTGAACCCCAGATCAGCGTCATCGCGAAAGGATTCCGCAGGCGCAGGCATCGGTGCCGCCGCATTATGGCCGCCGTTTTCAAAGGTCAGCAAGGCGCGGTCGACGCTGCTGGCGTTTTCCCAAATGGCGCGCACGCCTTTTTCGTACAGCGATACCATATCCTCGGACCCGGCCATGAACAGCATGGGNATCTGNACGCCCTTCAAGCCTTCGGCATCCCAGAANCCCGTGTTCATGCCCCAGGGGCCGATCGCGATGGCGGTCTTGATCCTTGGGTCGGGCAGGTTGTTATGCGTCTCGGACCCCGCCTGATGGATGCCCAAGGTGCCATGCGGCCCGCCCCAGCCATAGCCGACCGACGCTTCGGTCACACCACCACCTGCGGTGATCACCGCGCCGTAGCCGCCCATGGAATAGCCNATCAAACCGGTGTTATCCGCATCCACCAAGCCATTGAGAAAAGAGCTTTCGTCTTGCGACAGACGCGCCATTTCATCCAGCACGAAAAGCTGGTCCAGCGACCGGTTCACCAGCGTAGAGCCAAAGGCCGCCTGCGTGCGATAGGTCGAATCCAGGTGATCGATGGACGCCACGACATAGCCCTTCGACGCGATATTCTCGGCCAGATGGGACATCAGGAAGCGGTTGCCGGGATAGCCGTGGGANACGATGACCAGCGGATAGGCCGCGTCGGGCTGTGCGGGGTCCGCGTCGCGCATGGCTTTGCCTTGCAAGGTGACCTCGGTCTTGCCATCGCGGATGAACGCCTTGATCGCGGTGTCGCCGGTGGCCCCGTCCGCGGCGGGGTACCAGACCTCTACGGTCAGCGGGCGATCATAGCGCGGCAGGGTTTCAGGTTTGTCCGCTGCGGGATCGATGGACAGGATATCGATCTGGTCCTTATGCACCAGNTCAAGCTGGCGCACGCCNATNGCTTCGTCGCCATAGGCCGCCATATCAGGGGCTGTGGGCATCTGGGTATCGATCCGGTTCTCGGCCAGCGCCATAGGCGCGGCCATCGCCGTGACCACCGCCAGCACGGGCCCCGTTGTCATTGTTGAAACTCGCATTNAACTCTCTCCCGTTTTATATNCGGCTACTGCGCGCAGCCTGTCTTTTGTCAGGAACCAAGCTATCGCGTTCGCGCCACCATGCAAGCATCATGCGAAGGTTTCGTTACGTTAGGGAAATGGGCCAAACATTCCGTCCCGCTCCCCGCAAGGCGAGGGATTATTGGCCGGTGGCCTTGCTCGTGGCTTGACCTTGGCGGGCATACGGTCAAAACAAATCCCATGACAACAGCCACCCTCTCTATCGACCTCAATGCGATTGCCGCCAATTGGCAGGCGCTGAACAAAATGACCGGCTGCGACACCGGTGCCGTGATCAAGGCGAATGCCTATGGTCTGGGCATTGACCGCGTGGCGCCGGTTCTNGCNGCCCAAGGCGCGCGCAAGTTCTTTGTCGCTGTCGCGGAAGAGGGCGTGGCCCTGCGTCGCGTGTTGGGGCCCGGCCCTGCGATCAACGTCTTTGCGGGGCATATGCCCGGTGACGCCGATATGATCCGGAGCGCGGCCCTGACGCCGATGATCAATTCGGTCGATCAGATGATCGCCCATGTCGAAGCCCTGCCCGGCCATCGTTTCGGGGTGCAGNTGAACAGCGGCATGAACCGCCTTGGCATGGACCCCGCGGAATGGGCCGCGCTGCGCGACATCGCCCTGGCGCAGAACCCGACCTTGATCATGTCGCATCTGGCCTGCGCGGATGAACCGAACCACCCGATGAATGCCCGCCAGCTCAAGACNTTCCGCGAGATGACGGATGGGTTGAACGTGCCACGATCCTTGGCCGCGACGGGGGGGATCATGCTTGGCCGTGACTACCACTTTGACCTGACCCGCCCGGGCATCGGGGTCTACGGCGGATTGCCCTTCGCCGATGCGATGCCGGTGGTGACGCTGGATGTGCCTGTCATTCAGGTGCGCGAAGTCGCCACGGGCCAGACCGTCGGCTATGGCTGCGCCTGGACNGCNCCNCGCCCGACANTGGTCGCNACGGTNGCTGCGGGNTATGCCGACGGGTTGATCCGCGCCTTGGGCAACGGGGCCACTTTCACCCACGAGGGGCGCNAACTGCCCGTTGTTGGCCGTGTCTCTATGGATCTGATCACCGTCGATGTGACCAGCCTGACAGAGGTGCCAGAGCATTTGCAGCTGATCGGGAACTATCAGTCTGTNGATACGGTCGCCGGGTTTGCGGGNACCATCGGCTACGAGGTGCTGACTGCGCTTGGCGCGCGCTATGACCGGGTCTATGTCGAGTGATGGGGCACGCCCCCGCGCAGAGCGCTTTGATATGCTGCTGCGCGTCGCAAACCTGTCTCTGCTGATCCTCTACCCCNTTGCATGGGCCGCNCCCTTGNTGCGNGCNGGCGTGCTGCCACTGTTCGGGCTCACCGAAATCTCTGTCCTGAGCGGGCTGAAATCCCTATGGGACACCGANCTGTTTCTGGCGCTGATCGTCGCGNTTTTTGCGCTTGTCGCNCCCTATGTNAAGACCGTNGGCCTGACGCTGGTTCAGTTCCGCCTGATCGGCCCNCGNGCCCTGCCCGTCTTGCAGGCAATCGGCAAANTGGCGATGGCGGATGTGTTTCTGATCGCGCTNTATGTGACCCTGTCCAAGGGGATCGGCATCGGGCGGATCGAGACGGCTTGGGGGCTATACCTGTTCACAGGCTGCATCCTCGCGTCGCTGTTTATCGGGCACCGCGCGCAGAAAATCGCCTAGGCAAGCTGGTGTTTTCTACACTACCAACCCACCCGCACAGGTAGAATTATTTGGAATTTCCCAAGTAAAATCGATTCATTTACGGAAAATTCAAGATTTTCTTCGCCTTTTGCCAACATCGGCATATTCTTGCTTACAACAGCAACTCAAGCACAAGGTGAGACAGATGAACGCGTTGACGGCACTTATTCAGTATCTTTTTCAAAGACTCGCATTCGCGGTTTTCGCTGTTGCCGCCGTGGCGATCACCGTCTTTACCGTTATGGCCGCGCTTGGCCAATGGGCCTGGATCGAACTACCACTCAACTATGACGGGCAACCCGTTGAGAATGCGGGGATGTATGCGCAGATCGGCCTGACCATTCTGGCCGTGGGCATCTGCTTTTTCATCCCCACCAACCGCCGCATCATGCAGCTTGANACGTCGCACCGCAAATTTGCGCTNAACATGGANGACATCACNCGCGCCTACGGGGCGGTGCATGCGGCGGATCGCGGNGACGTTTTTCACATGTCCTCCGAATTCGACTCGGTCCGCGAACGGCTGGCCTATCTGCGCGATCACCCTGATCTCAGTACGCTTGAACCCGCCCTTCTGGAGGTCGCTGCGCAGATGAGCCACATCTCGAAAGAGCTGGCGACCGTCTATGCCGACGAGAAAATCGAACGCGCGCGCAATTTCCTCAAGCAGCGTCAGGAAGAAGTGAACCTGTTCAACAGCCGTCTGGATCAGGCCAAAGGCATCACNTCNGANATGAAGCACTGGCTGCACGAGGTCGAGCTGGAAGANAGCGTGGCCGCAGCACAGCTGGACCGCCTGCGCGCNGAAATGCGCGAGATCATGCCCGAACTGGGAATCGAACGTACCGTATCGGCGGATGAAATGGCCCGCGATTCACGNGTGGTAGAGCTGCCCCCNAAAGCNGCNGAGTAACCCCGCGTGAGTGCCAAGGTTTTGCTTTGACGTTTCCCCTTTGTTCGGCCAGAAAGACGCATGGCTAAATCTCCCGTTACATTTTCGTGCACGGCTTGCGGTGCGACCTATAACAAATGGTCCGGGCGCTGTGATGCCTGCGGCGAATGGAACACGATCCAGCAGGACAAGGGCATTTCATCCGGCCCGCCCAGCAAATCGCTTGGCACCCGTCGCGGCGCGGCGATGGTGCTGACCGACCTCACCACCAAGGATACGCCCCCGCCCCGCAGCCAATCCGGCATTGCCGAGCTGGACCGCGTCTTGGGCGGCGGGCTGGTGCCCTCCTCTGCCATTCTGGTGGGCGGCGATCCGGGCATCGGGAAATCCACCCTTTTGCTGCAAGCAGCGGCCCATTTTGCCCGCAGCGGTTTGAAAACAATCTACGTCAGCGGAGAGGAAGCCTCGGCGCAGGTCCGTATGCGTGCGCAGCGTTTGGGGCTGTCCGACGCCTCGGTGCAGTTGGCCGCCGAAACCAATCTGCGCGATATCCTGACCACGCTTGAAGAAGAAAAACCCGATCTGGTCATCATCGATTCGATTCAGACCATGTGGGCCGATAACGTCGATTCCGCCCCCGGGTCCGTCAGTCAGGTCCGCGCCGCCGCGCACGAGCTGACAAGTTTTGCCAAACGGCGCGGCGTTTCCGTGATTCTTGTGGGGCATGTCACCAAGGACGGGCAGATCGCGGGGCCGCGCGTGGTCGAGCATATGGTCGATACCGTGCTGTATTTCGAGGGCGAGCGCGGCCACCAGTTCCGTATCCTACGCGCGGTCAAGAACCGCTTTGGCCCCGCAGACGAGATCGGCGTGTTCGAGATGACCGGCGAAGGGCTGGCAGAGGTCACCAACCCCTCTGCGCTGTTTTTGTCCGAACGCGGCACACCCGCCGCGGGCTCAGTGGTTTTTGCAGGGATCGAAGGCACCCGCCCTGTTTTATGCGAGCTTCAGGCGCTTGTGGCCCCCTCGCCTCATTCGCAGGCGCGGCGTACGGTCGTGGGCTGGGACGGGGGACGGCTTGCGATGATCCTCGCCGTGCTAGAGGCTCGTTGCGGCATCCCCTTTGCGGGGCTTGATGTTTACCTCAACGTGGCGGGCGGGATGAAAATCTCGGAGCCGGCGGCGGATTTGGCGGTCGCGGCCGCCTTGCTCAGCGCGCGCGAAGACGTGGCCTTGCCCGCGGAAACCGTTGTTTTCGGCGAAATCAGCCTATCCGGTGCGCTACGCCCCGCCAGTCAGACCGAAAACAGGTTGAAAGAAGCGCAAAAACTTGGTTTTACCAGCGCCATCGCGCCCGCGGGCGGAAAACCGGTGGGCAAGAACGGCATAACGCTTAACACCATGAGCGATCTCACCGGATTTGTAGGCGAAATATTCGGGGCTGGCTAACCGCCCCTTCAAGGAAGGCAAGACGACCATGGAAGGTTTTACCATCATTGACGGGGTTGTGGCGCTTGTCATCGTTCTGTCGGCTTTGCTGGCTTATGGCCGCGGGCTTGTACGCGAATTTATGGCGATCGTGGGCTGGATTGCCGCCGCGATCCTTGCGTTTCTCTTTGCGCCGCAGGTTGAACCGCTGGTGTCAGAGATCCCTGTTGTGGGCGAATTCCTTGCCGACAGCTGCGAGCTTTCGATTATCGGGGCCTTTGCCATCGTCTTTGCCATCGCGCTGATTGTGGTATCGCTGTTCACCCCGTTGTTTTCGTCGCTGGTGCAGCGCTCTGTTCTGGGTGGTCTGGATCAGGGGCTCGGGTTTCTTTTCGGCGTGGCGCGCGGCATCCTCTTGGTCGCCATCGCGTTCTTTGTCTATGACACCGTGATCACCGGCCAGACCTTCACCATGGTGGACGAAAGCCGGTCGGCACAGGTCTTCGGGCGCTTTACCGGCCAGATCGAAGAGCAGAACCCGGAAGCCGCATTGGGCTGGATCACCACCCGCTACGAGGCGTTGGTTGGTGCTTGCGGTGCCTAATCGCCGCTGACGCTGCCAAAAGTTAAACATGCGCCCCCGTTTTCGGGGGCGTTTGCATTTCTGCCATATGTTGCATCGCAGCATATGCGGGGGCAAAATGTAACGGCGGGGTGACAAGGCCCGCCCAAAGTCCTACATAGCCCCTATCCCTTCATCGGATTCGGAGTTGCCCCGTTGTCCAAGATCATGCCCCCCGCGCACCCGTTTGATTCCTCCTATCTGCGTGATGCAGATGATGGGGATAAACTCAAAGAAGAATGCGGGGTGTTCGGCGTGATCGGCGTTGCAGACGCCTCGAACTTTGTGGCCCTCGGCCTGCACGCGTTGCAGCACCGTGGTCAGGAAGCCGGCGGGATCGTCAGCTATGACCCCGCTGCCGGTTTCCAGTCCGCCCGCCGCTTCGGCTATGTGCGCGACAACTTTACCTCGCAAAAGGTGATGGAGACACTGCCCGGCGAGCTGTCTATCGGGCATGTGCGTTATTCGACCTCTGGTCACAAAGGCCCGACAGCGATCCGCGATGTGCAGCCCTTCTTTGGCGAATTCGCCATGGGCGGTGCCGCGATTGCCCATAATGGCAATATCACCAACGCCAACGCCCTGCGCCGCGAGCTGATTGAACGCGGGTCGATCTTCCAGTCCTCGTCGGACAGCGAATGTATCATCCACCTGATGGCGCGGTCCCTGCAACGCAACATTCCCGAACGCATGGAAGACGCGCTGCGCCGTGTCGAAGGCGCGTTTTCGGTCGTGGCGATGACCCGCACCAAGCTGATCGGCGTGCGCGATCCTTTGGGCGTGCGCCCGCTGGTTCTGGGCAAGCTTGGCGACGGTTGGGCGCTCAGCTCTGAGACCTGCGCGCTGGACATCATCGGTGCCGAATTCGTCCGCGAGATCGAGCCCGGCGAGATGGTCGTGATCACCCCTTCGGGCGTCGAAAGCCATTTCCCCTTCCGCCGTGTCGCATCGCGTTTCTGTATCTTTGAACACGTCTATTTCAGCCGCCCCGACAGTATCCTTGGCGGTCGTTCGGTCTATGAAACCCGCGAAGCCATCGGGCGCGAGCTGGCCAAGGAATCGCCGGTAGAGGCGGATCTTGTCTGCCCCGTCCCCGACAGTGGCACGCCTGCGGCCATCGGTTTCAGCCTCGAATCGGGTATTCCCTATGCGATGGGGATTATCCGCAACCAATACATGGGCCGGACCTTCATCGAACCGACCGAGCAGATCCGCAACATGGGCGTGCGGCTAAAGCTCAACGTGAACCGCGCACTGATCAAGGGCAAGCGGGTCATTCTGGTCGACGATTCGGTTGTGCGTGGCACCACCAGCCGCAAGATCAAAGAGATGATCCTTGATGCCGGCGCGAAAGAGGTCCACTTCCGCATTGCTTCGCCCCCCACCGCGTGGCCCTGTTTCTACGGTGTGGACACGCCGCAACGTGAAAAGCTGCTGGCCGCCACCATGTCCGAAGAGGAAATGCGCGAGCATTTGCAAGTGGATAGCCTCAAGTTCATTTCGCTCGACGGGCTTTATCGCGCCGTGGGCGAGGCAGAGGGTCGCAACAACAAGTGCCCTCAATATTGCGATGCCTGCTTCTCGGGCGATTACCCCGTCACCCCTGCCGACCAGATCAATCAAGGGTTCGAGATGAAGCCAGCCGCAGAATAAAGCCGCCGCTTCGCGACAAGTTCCGCAAGGGCGGGCGCAGGGTTCAACCCCTCGCCCGCCCTTTTGCTATTTCGCACCCCCGTGCCGCTGGCAAAGCTTTGCCGACGTGCAAGCCAGTCTTTGCCAGCCTCCCCCGCGCCCTCTTTCGGCTGTCAGGCAGCTTTGTTAGCCCCTCGGTCTAACCATTCTTTGCCCCCATAAGCGCAGCAAGAGGCACCCATGTCGACTGACGAAAAAGGCACTCCGACCCCGCAGAAAACACTCAATCTGGCAACGCAGCAGGCGTCCCTGCCCAAGCTCGCCCTGATTGGTACCTTCGGCAGCCTGACCGACCCCGGCGCGTTGATCCGCGATGGCCGCGGACGCATCCACCGCGTGACATTGAACGACAAGATCAGCGACGGCATCGTCGCCGCCATTGGCGACGACAGCGTGGTTCTGGCGCAGCGCGGGCGCACGGTGACGCTCAAACTTCCCAAAGGGTGAAACGCCCCGCGACATGACCACGGGTGCCGCGCCCCTCTTGACGGGGCGCGGTGGCTCAGGCAAAGCCACCCCATGACAAAAACAGCTCTTATCACTGGCGCGTCCCGCGGTCTTGGTGCCGCCCTGGCCGAAGCACTTTGCGACACGCATCACATCATTGCAGTCGCCAAAACCACCGGTGCTCTGGAAGAGCTGGACGACCGCATCCAGTCCCGCGGCGGCAGCGCGACGTTGGCCCCGATGGACATCACCAATGCCGATGCGATGGCGACCCTGTGCCGTGGCATCTATGACCGCTGGGGCAGCCTTGATCTGTGGCTGCACACCGCTGTCCATGCCGCCCCCTTGGCCCCGACCGATCACATCGACGCCAAGGACATGGCCAAATCGGTCGCCTGTAACGTCACGGCCACCTCGACCCTGATCACCTATGTGGCACCGCTGCTGGGGCAGTCGGGTCAGGCCGTGTTCTTTGACGATCCGGTTGTGGCGACCAAGTTCTTTGGCAGCTACGGGGCCACCAAGGCCGCGCAGATCGCGCTGGCCAAAAGCTGGCAGTCCGAAGCCGTGGCTATCGGCCCGCGCGTCCACATCATGACGCCCGCCCCCATGCCCACCGCGACACGCGCGCGTTTCCACCCCGGTGAAGACCGCGAGGCGCTGAACACGCCACAGTCGCAAGCCGCTGAAATTCTGGCGCAACTGGCTGTTTCTCAGCCTTAAAACATGATGCGGTGAAGGCTCCTGCCTTGCCGCGCCGCGCCCCGTCGCCTATCAAGGCGCAAAGGGGAATTTATGCGCATTCTGATCACCAACGACGACGGTATTCACGCTCCGGGTCTGAAGACCCTGCAGGGCATTGCCACTGACCTGGCCGGACCCGATGGCGAGGTCTGGACCGTGGCCCCCGCCTATGAACAATCCGGCGTCGGGCATTGCATCAGCTACACCAAGCCGATGATGGTCGAAAAGGTCAGCGACCGGCGCTTTTCGGTCGAGGGCAGCCCGGCCGATTGTGTGATGGCCGCACTGCACGACTGTATGCTGGATGCCCGCCCTGATCTGGTGCTGTCGGGTGTGAACCGCGGCAACAACGCGGCTGAAAACACGCTCTATTCCGGCACGATCGGTGGCGCGATGGAGGCGGCGCTGCAAGGCATCCCCGCCGTGGCGCTGTCGCAATATTACGGCCCTGCCAACCGCGATCTGGATGACCCGTTCGAGGCCGCAGCCGGCCACGGGGCCGATGTGATCCGCCGTATTCTGGATGCGACGCCGGCGCATGGGGATGGCTACCGTCTGTTCTATAACGTGAATTTTCCGCCCGTCGCAGCGGCAGAAGTTGAGGGCATCCGTTTGGCCCCCCAAGGGATGCGCCGCGATACCAGCTTTTCCACGATCCCGCAGTTGTCGCCGTCGGGGCGGCGGTTCTTGTGGATCAAGGGCGCGGACCAGCAGATCCCGACGGACGACGGCACCGACGCCGCGCTGAACCTTGACGGCTATATCTCGGTTACGCCCATGCGCGCCGACCTCACCGCTCATGATACATTTGACGCGCTAAAAGCCATCAATACATGAACGACGAAGAAGACATCACAGACGCGACACGCAAGATGCAATTTCTTTACGCACTCCGCTCCAAGGGCGTCACCGACGCCCGTGTCCTGAACGCGATGGAGCAGATCGACCGTGGTCCCTTCATCCGCGGCCTTTTCGCGTCCCGCGCCTACGAGGACATGCCCCTGCCGATCGCCTGCGGTCAGACCATCAGCCAGCCTTCGGTTGTGGCGCTGATGACGCAGGCGCTGGATGTGTCGTCGCGTGACAAAGTGCTCGAGGTGGGGACCGGATCAGGCTATCAGGCCGCGATCCTGAGCAAACTGGCGCGGCGCGTCTATACGATCGACCGCCACCGCAGGCTGGTGGTAGAGGCCCGCCAGATCTTCGAGGATCTGGCCCTGTCCAACATCACCGCGATCATAGGCGACGGCAGCTTTGGCCTGCCCGAACAGGCCCCCTTTGACCGGATCATCGTGACCGCCGCCGCCGAAGACCCCCCCGGCCCGCTTCTGGCTCAGCTCAAGGTGGGCGGCATCATGGTCGTGCCCGTGGGCCAGTCGGACACGGTTCAACACCTCATACGTGTACGCAAAACCGAGACCGGGCTGGAATATGACGAGCTGCGCAAGGTCCGCTTTGTTCCCTTGCTTGAAGGGCTGGGAAAAGACGGCTAAATGCAGTATAGCAAGGGGAACTCCGCCCGAACGGGGACCCCAAGGCGCTGACGGCACCGAAGACGAGGACGAGCAGATGACCCAACCAAACGTGACCCGTACCCTCAGGCTGACGGTACTGGCGGGCAGCTCTGCGCTTTTGCTCGCCGCGTGTGAACAGCCCCTTGATATGGATTTGCGCGGCGGCTTTGGCGACGGTTTCACCACCGCCCACGCAGCCACCGGCCCGCTGGATGAACGCCCCGCACCGGACAACCGCGGTGTGATTTCCTACCCCAACTATCAGGTCGCCGTGGCGCGGCGTGGCGATACGCTGTCTGACGTGGCCACCCGCGTGGGTGCCGAAGTGGGCAGCCTGTCGCGCTACAACGGCATCGACCCCACTGTCCCCCTCCGCAAGGGAGAGATCATCGCCCTACCGACCCGCGTGGCCGAACCCTCTCCCGCGACTGGCGCGTCGGGCACCGGTCCGATCACCACCGCTGCGGTCGATATCCAGACCATCGCAGGCGGCGCGATCAACCGGGCACCCGCCACCCCCGGCGTGCAGACCACCACCCTGCCCTCGGCGCAGACCACCACCCGCGAGAACCCCGCAAAACAGACCGGGATCGAGCCTGTGCGCCACAAGGTGGAACGTGGGGAAACCGCCTATACTATCGCGCGTCTCTATGCCGTGCCGGTCGAAACGCTGGCCGAATGGAACGGGCTTGGCGCTGATTTCTCTGTCCGCGAAGGGCAGTTCCTGCTGATCCCCGTTGCGCAGCAGGCCGCCCCGAAACGCAGTGCTTCAGTGCCAGCCGCCGCGACGGCCACCGCACCGACAACGACCAGCTTGCCCGGCACCGGATCGCCAACGCCGACCCCGCCAAGCGCCGCGAAGCCGCTACCGCCCGTGGACGAAAAGCCCGCCGCGCCAAAGCCCGAACCCGCCGCAGCCAAGCCTGTCGCCGATGTGGGCAAGACGACGCAACCCGCCTCTTCCGGCCGCATGTCGCCCCCCGTACAGGGCAGCATCATCCGCGCCTATTCCAAGGGCAAGAACGAGGGCATCAACATCAAGGGCACACCGGGTGCTGCGGTCAAAGCCGCCGATAGCGGCACCGTCGCCGCGATCACCAAAAGCGCCGAGGGCGTGCCGATTGTCGTGATCCGCCACCCTGACAACCTGCTGACCGTCTATGCCAACGTCGCCAATGTGTCGGTCGCCAAAGGGGATAGCGTCTCTAAAGGGGCAAGCATCGCCAAGCTGCGCCCGGGCGACGATTCATTCGTACATTTCGAAGTGCGCAAAGGCTTTGATAGCGTCGATCCGACGCCCTACCTGAACTAAGCCAACTGGAAAGCTGAACAGTTTTAACACGCGGCCCCTTTTCGGGGCCGCGTGCTTTTGTGCAGGCCGCTTATCGCTTACAGCGCGACGCCGCGCCGCCCTGCCAGATCAACGAAATACTGCCACGCCACACGACCCGACCGCGCCCCGCGGGT
>NZ_NHBI01000062.1:0-51620 GCF_002167505.1 Sulfitobacter sp. TMED3
GTCGATGGCTGGCGCAGCACCTCGCCCGCGAGCGACAGGCCAACCGCGCCCTGATCCGTCACGCCTTCGACAAACAGGCGCAGCACCGGCGCAAGGGTCAGGCTGATCGCCACAATCAAAATGGTAGAGAGCAGCCACCCCTCGGACCGGCTGCCCCCGTTTTTTGTCAGAACGCCCATTACTCGGTGCCAAACAGCTCTGTGAATTTGGCCTTGTTGGCTTCGGCGTCTTTCAACGCGGTCGCGGGATCGAAATCCATCAGTTTGATGTCTTCGCGCGCAGGGAAACCGGCGGGCACGCCCATGCCGTTGCGTGCGGGGATATAGCCCATCTCAAGCACCACATCCTGACCTTCCGCGCTGAGCAGGAAATCGACGAACTTCTGTGCGCCTTCGACGTTCTTGGCGGTCGACATGATCGCCACAGGCTCGGTCACATAGGATACGCCTTCGGTCGGGAAGACGAATTCGACAGGCGACCCTTCGGCCTTGTTGCGGATCGCGAGGAAGTCGACGACCATGCCATANGGTTTCTCGCCCGAGGCCACNGCCTTGAACGTGCCGCCGTTGCCGCCTTGGGCGCGNGCGTCGTTTTCCGCCAGTTGTTCGTAATAGCCCCAGCCAAGGCTGTCATCGCCGGTCAGGGTTGCCAGATGGATCAGCGCCGCACCGGAATACAGCGGGGATGGCATNGCCACCTGCCCTTTCAGNGCCGCATCGCTCAGGTCGTTCCACGANGTCGGAGCCGTCTCGACGCCGGTGTTATAGACGATGCCTGTCGTGATCAGCTTGGTCGAGTGATAGAAGCCGTCGGCAGAATAAAGCGCGCTGTCATAATTGGCAGCCTCGGGGGATTGGTAGGNGGTCAGCAGACCGTCTTGGGCCATGCCCTCCAGCGTCACGGTGTCGGCGATCAGCAGCACGTCGGGCTGCGGGTTGCCTGCCTCGATCTCGGCGCGCAGACGGGCCATCAGTTTGGTCGTGCCGTCGCGGACCCATTCGACATCGGTATCGGGGTTGGCGGCTTTGAAGGCGTCCACAGTCTGCTGCGCATCTGCATTGGGCTGCGAGGTGTAAAGTGTGATTGTATCTGCAAGGGCCGTGCTGGCCATCAGGGCAAAAGCGGTGGTGGTGAGGATGGTTTTCATGGGGCTCTCCTGAAAAGGTAGCTTTCGTACGAAAGCANTTCACGCTCGCCTTATTCCCATCNTACGCTACAGATTTATGACATTTNCNTAACAGATTTAANTATATTGCGNCGTNGACGGGGTCGCTCTAGGGTCCNGCTAACCTTGAGTTGTTTTCGAAGGAAAATAGATGGCGCGACCNACTCTGACCGACCGGCGCGACAGGATCATTGCGCTGCTGTCGCAGAACGACGCTTTGTCCCCTGCCGAACTATCGCAGCNTNTNGANGTNTCGGTGCAGACCATCCGCGCNGACCTGCGCGACCTTGANGACGCGGCNCTGGTGCAGCGCCGCAAGGGAAAGGTGCAGCTGCGCCAGCAAAGCGAGAATATCGGCTACCTGCCCCGCGAAACCATCGCGCGACAGGAAAAGCAGCGCATCGCCTTGGCGGTCAAGAACCTGATCCCCGATGGCGCACGGGTGGCGCTTGGGACGGGGACCACGGTTGAGCATTGCGCGCGGTTTCTGTCGTCGCACAAAGACCTGTTCGTCGCGACCAATAGCATCCACGCGGTGTGCGCCCTGCAGAATGCCGCGGGCGTGATGGTGGAGCTGGCGGGCGGCAATGTACGGATGCGCGATCTGGATCTGATCGGCGCTGCGGCGCTGGCGTTTTTTGCGGGTTACCGCATGGATTACGCGGTTTTCAGCTGCGGCGGGCTGTCGGGGTCGGGCGCGGTGATGGACTATAACTCGGACGAGGTGCTGGCGCGCAANGCGATTGCGGGCTGCGCCAAGACAACGATCCTGGTGGCCGATCAGGGCAAGGCGGATTTGGACCTTGCCTGCCAGCACGGNGAGATCTGGGCTTATGATTACCTTGTTACAGGGGCCGTGCTGTCGCCCGATCTGCTGTCCCGCGCCGCCGCCCATGGGTGCACGGTNATCAAGGTCTNNTCCCTACCCNGTGACACGCCGTAGAAAGGATTGGGTGCGCGGGTCTTTGGGCGCATCAAGCAGTTCTGCCGGTGGGCCNTGTTCGACAATCCGCCCCTCGTCCATAAAGACGATCCGATCTGCAATCTCGCGCGCGAACTGGATCTCGTGGGTCACGATCAGCATGGTCTGTCGTTTCTCGGCCACGCGCCGCATGAGGTCGAGCACCTCTCCCACCCATTCGGGGTCNAGCGCCGAGGTCGGTTCGTCAAACAGCATCAGATCCGCATCCAGCGCCATCGCGCGGCCGATGCCCACCCGTTGCTGCTGGCCGCCCGACAGTGCNGCGGGNTAGCTNTCGGCTTTCTCGAACAGACCGGTTTCGCGCAGCGTCGCATCGGCACGGGCGTTGGCCTCGGCCTTGCTATAGCCCTGAACGGTNATCAGCGCCTGAGTGATATTCTCGCGCGCGGTCTTGTTGGCAAACAGCGCGTAGTTCTGGAACACGAAGGACGTGCGCCGCCGCAGCGCCAGAATATCNGCGCGTTTCGCCGTNGCNGCATCGACAGACATNTCGCCAATGCGGATGATGCCCGCGTCAGGCGCATCAAGAAAGTTCAGGCAGCGCAGCAAGGTGGACTTCCCCGTACCCGACGGCCCGATGATCACCACCCGTTCGCCTTGGGCAATATCAAGCGAGATGTCTTTCAGCACGGCGGTGCTGCCAAAGGATTTGGTCAGGCCGGATATGGTGATCCCGTCANNCGTCGCCCTGCCCGTCTCTGGAATGCTTTGTGTATCGATCATCGCGCGTGCGCCTTGTTCAGATAGACCTCTAGGTGACGCTGTGCGAAGGCCAATGTCTCGACCATAACCCAATAGATCGCGGCGACGACGAGAAAGGCCTCGAAGTAGAGGAAGCTGCCCGCCGCCTCTTTCTGGGTCGCCCCCATCAGTTCGGTCACGCCAAGGGTAAAGGCCAGCGAGGTGCCTTTGATCATATCGATAAAGTAATTCACCAAAGTCGGTGCCGCGACCCGCGAGGCCTGTGGCAGGATGATCTGGCGCATCATCTGGCCTTGGGTCATGCCCACGGCCTGCGCGGCCTCCCACTGGCTGCGGTCCACACCCAGAATGGCGGCGCGGATGCTTTCCGCCATATAGGCCGAGAAATGCAGCGTCAGCCCCATGATGGTCGCGGTGACGCCGTCGATCTTGCCCAGAAAACTCAGGACTTGCGGCAGGCCGTAGTAGAACAGGAACAACTGCACCAGCAACGGCGTGCCGCGGAAGAAGCTGATGAACAGCCGCACAAAAACGTCGAGGACCGGAACCCGAAACACCCGTTCAACCGCGAGCACAGAGGCCAGCACCAATGCGCAGACCATGCCCACAAACGCCATGAACAGCGTCAGCGGGACATAGCCCAGCAACACGGGCAGCAGGCCCCACATATATTCGAAATCCAGTCCCCGCATCTTGTGTTACTCGGCTGTTGTGATGTCAGAGCCGAACCATTTTTCCGAAATCTCGGTCAGGGTGCCGTCTTCTTTCAGCTTGGTAATCGCGGCATCGAACCGGTCACGCAGGGCCTGACCTTCGTCATCGTTACGGAAAGGCAGCGCGTTGCGGATCTCGCTAAAGGGTTTGCCCGCAAGCGCCAGCGGCAGCGGGCTTTCCGCGATCAGCTGGGCCGAAGAAACGCGGTCCATCACAAAGGCATCCACGCGACCAAGGGCCGTGTCTTGCGCAATGTTGCTTTCATATGTGCGAATGTCGATCTCGCCCGCGTTCGGCAGCTCGTTCAGCAGTTCCTCGAAGTTGGAGCCGAGGTTGACCGCAACGGTCTTCCCGCTCAGATCCTCGACACTGCCGATGGTGTCTTCGTTGCCCTCTTTCACCACGACCTGCGCCCCGTCAAAGACATAGGGCTGCGAAAAGGCAAATTTCGCCTCGCGTTCGGGGGTGATGGTGATCTGGTTGGCGATCGTGTCGATGCGGCCAGATTCCAGCGCGCCGATCAGGCCGGAAAAGGACATGGTGACAAAGTTAACTTCGTCGCCGGTTTCCTTGGCGACGGCGTTGATGAAATCGACCTCGAACCCTTGAAGCTCGTCAAGCTTTACGAAGGTAAAGGGAAAGTACCCGCCCGACATGCCGACATTCAGCGTCTCTGCCTGAGCAGCACTGACGCCGGTAGCAAGGGCGATTGCGGTGAGTGTGGCGTGTTTGATCATGATATTCTCCGTTACGTCTAAGGGGGAGGTAACATGACGCAGCCGCGCTTCAATGGCGCAGCGTCAAGCAAGTCCGAGGTGGTGTCATTCATCCTTGGTCAGGAATATAATTCTGGCAAGCGCTTTGATCGCGAAACGCTGTTTCGGGGGCCGCAGCGGCGGAAGGGGCTTTGGGGGAAGATATCAAGCGATGCAGCGCGCAATCGGGGGAATCACCAGCGCCGGATTGCACCGCATAAGCATCTGATCAGACAAAATAAAACCGCCGCAAAGTGGGAGGACTTTGCGGCGGGGAAATTCTTGTGGCTTTTGGCGTCGTGGTTAGCGCAGGGCAACCGCTTGCGAGGCAATATGGCGGATCTCGCCACGTGCAACACCGATATCTGCCAGATCCCGGTCATTCATCGCCGACAGCTCGCGGAAGGTCTGGCGTTTGGCGCGTTGATCAGCGCTGTAGGCACGGAATGCATCAAGCGACTGGCGCAGCTTGGGCATCAGACCCGCAACAGGTGCGGCGGTATATGTGGATGTATAGCTCATTTCTTATTCTCTCTTTCACGTCTATGCGGCGGCCTATCCACCGCATTCGGTTTGGTATGTTCCGTCAGCGAAGCGCTGGCGGTTTAGGCTGCTGCCGTGCCGCGGGGTGCGGTGCGGAACAGGCCGGTAAACTTGCGCGATGCTTTGGCAACAGCGGCAGAGATATAGGCACTGCGCAGCGCGTTGGCTTCGGCAAGAAGACGGTCGACTTCGACCGGAGTGGCGGTTTTGTATGTAGCTTCGGTTTTCATTTTCCAGCTTTCCATTTCAGGGCTTCAATGCCCGTGACCGTCATATGTGTGCGGTGCAGCAAAGGTGCAAACCATAGTGGATATGCGGAAAACGCATGGCTTAAATGGCACAGTTTCGTCCCAAAACCGCCCATATCCAGCCCTTAAACCGGCAGTTTTCGACTTCACCGTGAACGAAAGGGCCGCCCGAACGTTGGTAGCCCCTGAAACGGAGAGACCAACACAAGCCGGAGAAGACCCATGACCAAGCAATCGCCGCAGCCGCAACAATCCGCCCCACCCAAACCCGCGCCGGAAAAACCCCAGCCGGTGATATTTACGGATTATGCCAGCATCTGAAAGTGACAGGCGGCTCGCTGCGGTATAAACAGCCCGGTATGACCGACCCTGTTTCTTCCATCCGCAATCTTGGCCCCGCGTTCGAGGAAAGCTGCGCCCGTGCTGGCATCCACTCTGCGCAAGAGCTGCGCGATCTTGGTGCCGATGCGGCCTACGAGAGGTTGCTGCACAATGGTCAGCGCCCCCACTTCATAGGATACTATGTTCTGGTGATGGGGCTTCAGGGGCGCCCGTGGAACGACTGCAAGGGAGAAGAAAAGAAAGCCCTGCGGGTCAAGTTCGACGCGATCAAGGCCCGTGCCCATGATACCGGACGCTCTGAATTCGAACGCATGATGAACCTGATCGGTGTGCGCGAGGCGTAATGCGTCCCTGCGACACCTGAAGGCGCCAGCGGAACGGCACTGCGCCCATAGGCGTTGGGTCGCTAACGTAGCCCCAACAGGACACCCTGCCCCATGCCACATACCCCCGATGTTCAACACGACCTTGACCGGCTGCGTGGCCTTGCCCGTACGATGGACAGCGCCCTACGGGTGCCTGTGCTGGGCATTCGGCTGGGCTGGGACAGCATCCTTGGCCTGATACCCGGTGTTGGCGACGTTCTGGCTTTGGCACCGGCGGGCTATATCTTGAAGGAAGCGCATCGCATGGGCGCAAGCCGCTCGGTCCTGGCGCGTATGGGGGCGAATGTGGGCATCGACCTTGCGATCGGTGCGATCCCCCTGATCGGTGACATCTTTGACGTGGGCTGGAAGGCAAACATCCGCAACGTCGATCTGTTGCACCGTCATCTTGAACAAACGGCGCCGATGAAAACCGTGAGCCCTGTGGACGGTGAGCTGTCGTCACACCATCCGACCCTTAAAGGCTGAACAGGTCGGCCGCCGTTATGTGATGCCGGTTGCATGAAAAAAGGGCCGCAGTTGCCTGCGGCCCTTTTCATCTGTCCAAACCTGTGAAGGGTTAGCCAACCAGTTCCAGACCGGAGAAGAAATACGCGATTTCGACTGCGGCTGTTTCAGGTGCGTCGGACCCGTGAACGGAGTTTTCGCCAACGGATTCGGCGAATTCTGCGCGGATCGTGCCTTCGGCTGCGTCTGCTGGGTTGGTTGCGCCCATCACTTCGCGGTTTTTCGCGATGGCACCTTCGCCTTCGAGAACCTGAACAACAACAGGCTCGGACGCCATGAATTCGCACAGTTCGTCATAGAAAGGACGCTCGGCGTGCACGGCATAGAAAACGCCGGCTTGTGCTTTTGTCATGTGAATACGCTTTTGTGCGACGATGCGCAGGCCGGCTTCTTCGAATTTGGCGTTGATTTTGCCGGTCAGGTTGCGGCGTGTTGCGTCTGGTTTGATGATCGAGAATGTGCGCTCAAGGGCCATGATAGCTCTCCTAGGTGGGTTGATTTGGCCGCTCCCTAGCATGGGTCATGCCCCGTGAAAAGCCGCGATTGACGCGGGGCCAGACATGGTTCACACCGCGTCCATGTTAAGCATTTCAGAAATCAACTATTCCGTCGAAGGCCGTCCCTTGTTCGAGGAAGCCAGCGCGGTCATCCCCGAAGGCCACAAAGTGGGTCTGGTCGGGCAAAACGGTGCGGGTAAAACCACGCTGTTCAAAATCATTCGCGGAGAGCTGTCGCTGGACGCGGGCGACATCAGCCTGCCCTCGCGCGCTAAGATCGGGGGCATCGCCCAAGAGGTCCCGTCCTCTGACGTGTCGCTGATCGATACGGTGCTGGCCGCCGATGTCGAACGCGCCGCCTTGATGCACGAGGCAGAGACAACGGATGATCCCGCGCGCATCGCCGAAGTGCAGACCCGCCTTGCCGATATCGACGCCTGGTCCGCCGAAGGCCGCGCCGCGGCGATCCTCAAGGGGCTCGGCTTTGACGACCATGATCAGCAGCAGCCCTGTTCGGCCTATTCGGGCGGGTGGCGGATGCGCGTGGCGCTGGCGGGCGTTCTGTTCGCGCAGCCAGATTTGCTGCTGTTGGACGAACCGACCAACTACCTTGATCTTGAAGGCGCGTTGTGGCTGGAAAACTACCTGTCGAAATACCCGCATACGGTGATCATCATCAGCCACGACCGTGGTCTGTTGAACCGTGCCGTCGGTGGTATCCTGCACCTCGAAGACCGTAAGCTCACGTATTATCAGGGTAATTACGACCAATTCGCGAAAATGCGGGCCGAAAAGCGTGCGCAGCTGACCGCGCAGGCGAAAAAGCAGCAAGCGCATAAGGCGCATATGCAGGCCTTTGTGGACCGCTTCAAGGCCAAGGCGTCCAAGGCGAAACAGGCGCAGTCGCGGATGAAGGCCATCGAGAAGATGGTGACAATCACGCCGCCGGAAGAAGCCGCGCGCAAGGTCTTTACCTTTCCGCAGCCCGATGAGCTTTCGCCGCCCATCATCAGTATCGAAGGCGGATCGACCGGCTATACCGAGGGCCAGCCCGTCCTGTCGCGCCTGAACCTGCGGATCGACCAAGACGACCGCATCGCGCTATTGGGCAAAAACGGTCAGGGTAAATCTACGCTGTCAAAGCTGCTCTCCAACCGTTTGGTGTTGTTCGAGGGCAAGGCGATCAACTCCAGCAAGCTGCGCATCGGGTTCTTTGCACAGCATCAGGTGGACGAATTGATCGTCCATGAAACGCCGCTTCAACATATGATCAGCGCGCGCCCCGGTGTGATGCAATCCAAGCTGCGCGCACAGCTGGCGGGGTTCGGTCTGGGGCCGGATCAGGCCGATACCGAAGTGGGGCGTTTGTCGGGGGGGCAAAAGGCGCGTCTGTCGCTGCTGCTCGCCACATTGGANGCNCCGCATCTGCTGATCCTCGATGAGCCGACCAACCACCTTGATATNGAATCGCGCGAAGCGCTGGTCGAGGCNTTGACNCGCTATTCGGGNGCTGTGATCCTTGTCAGCCACGATATGCACCTTTTGTCGATGGTCGCGGACCGTCTGTGGCTGGTGTCGAANGGCACGGTCAAACCCTATGAGGATGACCTCGAAGCCTATCGCAAGATGCTGTTGACCGTGGAAAAGCCCGTCAGCAAGAACCCCAAACCGGTCAAGGAAGCGCCAAAACCCAANCGNGCCAACCGCGAAGACATCCTTGCCNTNCGCNCCGAAGTGCGCACGGCCGAGGCGCGGGTGACCAAGATCAACGACATGCGCGACAAGCTNGCGAAAAAGCTCGCGGACCCTGCCCTTTACGAAAAGGACAAAGTCGGCGAACTTGAGGTCTGGAACAAGAAATACGCCGANGTCATGGCCGCGCTTGAACGGGCGGAAGCGATCTGGATGGGCGCGTTGGANAAACTGGAAACCGCGTCGGCGTAANGCCNNCGCGGCGCAAGGGATAAGGACGGGGCTGGCCCCGGTGACNNTTTATGATGGCACTTGATCTGGCATTCATGATCACCGCGTTCGCGACGATGATCGTGATCATTGACCCCTTTGCGATTGGCCCNATGTTTCTNGCCCTGACCCCCGGNATGACCCCGCGCCAGCGCCGNTTGATTGCGTGGCGGTCCGTGGTCATCGCGGGGCTGCTGCTGCTNGTCTTNGCCGCCTTTGGCGAGGCTGTGCTNGGCTTTATCGGCATCTCCATGCCCGCCTTCCGTGTCGCGGGGGGCGTGCTGCTGTTTCTGACCGCGCTTGATATGTTGTTCGACCGCCGCACGAAACGCCGCGAGGGCCATGCCGAGGCGGATGACGATCACGACGACCCATCGGTATTTCCGCTGGCCATTCCCTTGATCGCGGGCCCCGGNTCTATCGCGTCGGTGATCCTGCTGACGGGCGAGAAACCGGGCCTTGAAGGGCTGGTGACCGTCGTCGCGATCACTTTTGCNGTCCTGATCATCATGGGTATCACGATGCAGGCCAGCGGCTACCTTGAAAACGCTTTGGGCAAGGTCGGGATCAACGTGATNACGCGGCTTTTGGGNATGCTGCTNGCCGCGCTGTCGGTGCAATTCGTGCTCGACGGGCTTAGCGCTTTCGGTTTCGGGCCGGGTCCGGGCTGACTTTTCCNNGCNCTGCCCCCATATCTTTGGAAGATTGCCAAAGGATATACGATGCCGGACATTGAAACAGGACGTTTGATCTATCTGATCGTGCTCATGGCGATGGTCGCGGGCTGGTTCTTNATGCAAAGCCGTCAGGGCTGGAACAAGACGCTGCAACAGGTCGCGGTCTGGGCCATGATCTTTACCGGTGNNGCCGCGGGCTACGGCCTGTGGGAGGATATCAACCGGCAAGGCGACATCCCGCGCCAAGCCTATGAGGCCAGCANCGGCAGCGTCACCCTGCCACGCGCCCGCGACGGGCATTATTATCTGACGGCGACGATCAANGGCACGCCGCTCCGCTTTGTGGTGGACACCGGCGCGACGGATATGGTGCTGACCCGCGCCGATGCCGAAGCCGCAGGGCTTTCGCCCGATAGCCTGAACTATCTGGGCCGTGCCAGCACCGCCAATGGCGAAGTGCGCACTGCCTATGTGCGGCTGGACGAGGTTGAACTGGGCGGGGTGCGCGATACCGATGTGCCCGCGGTCGTGAACGAAGGAGAGATGCGGCAATCCTTGNTGGGGATGGGCTATCTGCAACGCTGGGGNCGGATCGAGATCACCAACGGAGAGTTGATCCTCACCCGNTANANCGCGGCGTAACGCCNTCAGGTCTCTGCCTTTTTCTCCCANCGNCCCGATTCCTCGGACCAGTATTGCGCAGAGGCTCCTGCGGCTTTCAGCGATTTCCACTGGTCCCGCGCGACGTTCAAGGCGTGGTCGTCCAGCCCGTCGAACAGGATGCACACCCGATCCAGCGCCGCGACTTCCTGTGCCGACACAGCCGCGCCATGGATCGAGAANACGCAGCTTGCGTTATTCGGCNCGTGGGTGTCCGTGGTCAGCAACACCGGCTGTTCGGCATCATGGGGGCCACCGGCCAGNCCATGGGGCAGAAAGCCATCCTCGGGCCCGCGCCACAGGGCGACGTCAAGCTGTTCCAGCAAGGATTGATCGGTGCCGCGTACCGCCACACGCCAGCCCGCGCCTTGGGCTTTGCCCAAAAGCATGGTNAGCGTTTCGACCAGCGGTCGCTGGGTCAGATGGTAGAAATACGCGGCACCCATCAGGTTTACTCTGTCTCGTAGAGGTTTGTAATCAATCGGTTCAACGCCGCAACGCCCCAGCCCGTGGCCCCGACGGGNGCCAGCGCTGTCTCGGATTTGACNGANGCCACACCGGCGATATCNAGGTGAATCCACGGCGTGCCGTCCTTGATGAACCGTTGCAGGAATTGCGCCGCCGTGATCGACCCGGCAGGCCGCCCGCCGATGTTTTTCATGTCGGCGATGCGGCTTTTCAGCAGCTTGTCATACCCCGCGCCCAAGGGCATCCGCCACGCGCCTTCGCCCTCGGTTTGCGCGGCCTTGAGGAAGGCGTTGCACAGCGTATCGTCGTTCGAGAAAACGCCCGCATTGTCATGACCCAAGCCGATGATAATCGCGCCGGTCAGCGTCGCCAAATCGATCACGCCCGCGGGGTTAAACCGTTCTTGCGCATACCAGAGCACATCACAAAGCACCAAACGGCCTTCGGCGTCGGTATTGATCACCTCGACCGTGTCGCCCTTCATCGTCTTGATTACGTCACCGGGGCGGGTTGCCGTGCTGGATGGCATGTTCTCTACGATACCGACCAGCCCGACGACATTGGCCTTGGCCTTACGCAGGGCAAGGCTGCGCATCACGCCCGAGACAACGCCTGCGCCGCCCATGTCCATGGTCATGTCTTCCATGCCCGCGCCCGGTTTCAGGCTGATGCCGCCGGTGTCGAACACCACGCCCTTGCCGACCAACGCCAGCGGGGCCGCGTCTTTCTCGCCGCCGTTCCATTTCATAACCACGACGTAGGACGGGCTGGCCGACCCCTGCCCGACGCTGAGCAAGGTGCGCATCCCCAGTTCTTCCAGCTTGGCTTCGTCCAGCACTTCGACCTCAAGGCCGATTGAACTCATCTCGGCCAGACGGTCGGCGAATTCGGTGGTGGTCAGGATATTCGCGGGTTCGTTCGTCAGGTCGCGCGTCATAAAGGCGCCGTCGGCGATGGCCAGCAGGGGTGCCGCAGCGGCTTCGACCTCTTCGGGTTTGGAATTCATGATCACGACCTGCCCCTTGCGTGGCTTGCCATTGCTTTTGCGATCCTCAAACGTGTAGTCGCGCATGGCCAGTCCAAAGCAAAGCTCGGCCGCTTTGCGCAAACCGCCGGTCAACACCAGCAGATCCGCATCGCCGCGCCGTTTCGCAAGCGCCGCACCGGCTGCGCGCAGGGCTTCCTGATCGGCGTTATTCGCCAGTTGCACCACATCCACGGCCTCGGCCGCCATGCCGGTGGGAAACCCGAGGCTGACAGCATCGCCCGCTGACAATTTCGTGAAGCTGTCGCTGGCCACCAGACGTTCCAGCGCGCCTTTGGTCAGCTTGTTGATGCGCCGCGCGGAGGGGTTGAGCTTGCCATCCGCGCCCACAGTCACAGCCACACGGCCCGTGTGACCCGCGATCTGGTCAATATCGGTTTCGGTAAATGTCATTGGCGTCAATGCGGTCATCAGGTGAACCCCTTTTGTCTGAATTTCGCTTAGACGTATCCTGCGTGCGCCGTTAAGGCCAGATAGCAGTTTTCGTGGGCGGAAATTTACTTTATCGTCGGGCGAAAGTTCACCCGTGTTGATACCCAAGGGATGCAGATTGGCCAAGTTCGACCGCTATATGTTGTCCCAGTTCCTGATTTTGTTCAGTTTCTTTGCGTTGATCCTAGTGGCGATTTTCTGGATCAACCGCGCCGTGGTGCTGTTTGACCGGCTGATTGGCGACGGCCAGACGGCACTGGTGTTTCTTGAATTTACCGTGCTGGGGCTGCCCAAGCTGATCACCACCGTGCTGCCGATCGCGACCTTTGCGGGATCGGTCTATGTGATCAACCGGATGACCAGCGAATCCGAGCTGACGGTGCTGCAGGCGACGGGCACCAGCCCTTGGCGTCTGGCGCGGCCCGTGTTCGTCTATGGCCTATGCGTCGCGATCATGATGTCGGTGCTGACCCATCTGCTGTTGCCCCTGTCCAACGGACAGCTGTCTGAACGCGAGGCTGAGATTTCGCAGAATGTCACCGCACGGCTGCTGACCGAGGGCACATTCCTGCATCCGACCTCCAAGGTTACGTTCTATACCCGCGTGATCGACGCCGACGGGGTGTTGCGCGATGTGTTCCTCTCGGACCGACGCAACCCCGACGAGGGCGTGATCTATACCGCGTCCGAAGCCTATCTGATCCGCAATGGCGATGGTACGACGTTGATCATGGTCGATGGCATGGCGCAACGGCTTGAGATGGCCGGCAAGCGGTTGTCGACCGCCAAGTTCCGCGATTTCTCGTTCGATATCTCGTCCTTGGTCAGCAGCGACAAACCCCGCACCCAATCCATCGACGCCATGACCACGGCCGAGATGTTTGCCCAGTGGGATCAGCTTGAGGCGATCACCAAATCCAGCGCGGGTGACATCGCAGAAGAGCTGGCGCAGCGCTTTTCCTCGGCAGCCTTTTGCATGATCGCCGCGATGATCGGCTATGCGACACTGGTGCTCGGAGGGTTTTCGCGCTTCGGAGTGTGGCGCGAGATCGTGATCGCCTTTGGTCTGCTCATCGCGCTTGACGGGTTGCGCGGCACTTTGGTTGATACGGTGCGCGACGATGCCAGCCGCTGGCCGCTGCTGTTCCTGCCCAGCCTGATTGGCGCTGTGATTGTGATCGGGATGATCTGGCAAACGGCCCATCCGGGCTGGACCAAACGGATGGGCAAGCAAAGGGGCGTCGCATGATCCTGCATCTCTATTTCGCGCGCCGCTTTATTATGGGGTTTATCCTCATCTCCGCTGTGCTGTTCTCTCTGCTCGTGTTGGTGGATATGGTCGATCAGGCGCGCCGGTTCAGCAGCTACGATATCGGCTGGCTGCGGCTCTTCGGGATGACGTTGTTAAAGACGCCCGAAACCATGAACCTGATCCTGCCGCTGATTATGATTCTTGCGACCGTGGTGCTGTTTTTGTCGCTGGCACGCTCGTCAGAACTGGTGGTGACCCGTGCCGCCGGCCGCTCAGCGCTCAGCGCGTTGCAGGCCCCGATCTGGGTGGCGTTCATCATTGGCGTGATGGCTGTGGGCATGTTGAACCCCATCGTTGCGGCGACCGCGAAACGATACATCCAGCTCAGCGACAGCATTCGCGCGGGCGGGACCTCTGTCCTGTCGGTCAGCGACGAAGGGCTGTGGCTGCGCCAGGGCAGTGACGAGGGGCAGACCGTGATCCGCGCATGGCGGTCAAACAAGGACGCCTCGGTGCTTTATGATGTCACATTCCTCAGCTACGCCCCCGAGGGCGGTCCCGCACGGCGGATCGAAGCGGACAGCGCCGCGCTGGAAGATGGTATCTGGACGTTGACCGATGCGAAGTCATGGCCGCTTGAAGTGGGGGTGAACGCCGAAGGCGCGGCCGAGACATTTGACACGCTCACCCTGCCCTCGACCCTGACGCTGGACCGTATCCGCGACAGCATCACCGATCCCGGTGCCGTCTCGATCTATGATCTGCCCGATTACATCAAGCAGCTTGAACTGGCAGGCTTCAGCCCGCGCCGCCACAAGGTCTGGCTGCAGACCGAACTGGCGCGCCCGTTCTTTCTGGTTGCGATGGTTCTGGTTGCGAGCGCGTTTACCATGCGCCATACGAGGTTCGGAGGCACGGGCGTTGCGGTGCTGGCCTCTGTTCTGATGGGGTTCGGCTTGTATTTTATTCGCAGTTTTGCGCAAATTCTGGGGGAGAACGGGCAAATTCCGGTTCTTCTTGCGGCCTGGGCACCGCCTGTCGCGTCCATTCTTCTGGCGCTTGGCCTTCTACTTCATTCAGAGGATGGCTGACATGCGCCGTTTGCTCCTGACCCTTCTTGTCGCCCTTGGNCTGCCNGCTGCNGCNCAANACAGNGANCGCCCTGCCGTTCTGGTGGCCGATGANCTGTTCATCACCCGTGACCGGGAACTGGTCGCCCAAGGTAACGTAGAGGCGTTTCAAGGCACGACCCGCATCCGTGCCTCTGCGATCCGCTATAATGANGAAACCGGTGCCTTGGTGATCGAAGGGCCGATTGTGCTGAACGACGGTGATGGCACCGTCATTCTCGCNGATGCGGCAGAGCTGGATCAGGGGTTGCAGAACGGTCTGCTGCGCGGCGCACGTATGGTGCTGAACCAGCAGGTGCAGATGGCCGCCGTCCAGATCGACCGTGTCGAGGGGCGCTATAGCCAGCTGTACAAGACCGCCGTGACCTCGTGCAAAACCTGCAATGACGGCGAGCTGCCCCTCTGGCAGATCCGCGCGCGCCGCGTGGTGCATGATACCGAGGCGCAGCAACTGTATTTCGATGATGCGACTTTTCACATCCGGTCGGTGCCGGTGTTCTACCTGCCCCGTTTGCGGCTGCCCGACCCGACACTGGACCGCGCNGACGGGTTTTTGGCCCCATCNATNCGCACCACGTCGNTGTTGGGCACGGGGCTGAAGCTGCCNTATTTCATCACCTTGGGCGAAAGCCGNGACCTGACNCTGACGCCCTATCTGTCGTCCTCGACACGCACGCTTGAATTCCGCTATCGGCAGGCGTTCACCAACGGTGATATCGAGTTTAACGGAGCCTACACCCGCGATGACCANCTNCCAGATGANACCCGCGGCTATCTGTTCGGTGAAGGCAGCTTTGAGCTTGAGCGCGGCTACAAGCTGAGCTTCACGATCGAGGCCGTCAGCGACAGCTCTTACTTTACCGAATACGGCTATTCGGACGAGGACCGTTTGCGCAGTGACCTCACACTTTCACGCGCGCGNCGNGACAGCTTTGTGCGTACCAGCCTTTACAACTTCGAAACCCTGCGCCCCGGAGAGTTGAACAGCACCCTGCCCACAGTCGTGATCGACGGCGAATTCGAACGGCGCTTTTTCCCCAAGGCATGGGGGGGCGAGCTGCGGTTCGGGCTGGAGGCGCANAGCCATTGGCGATCTTCNGATNNGGATGTGATTGGCCGCGATGTATCGCGGATCAACGGGTCGCTNAAATATCTGCGTCGCTTCACCCATCGCTCCGGCTTGGTCACCGATGCGCAGGTCGGCACGACGTTCAATTTCTTTGACATCACCCAAGACGATACCTTTGCGCAGAACCACAGCGACATCGCGCCTTTCGCAGCGGTCGGNCTAAGCTACCCGATGGCACGCCGCGAGGCTGGTGGTGCATCGCAGGTGCTGACGCCCGTGGTGCAACTGGGCTGGACCGATGGCAGCCGGCTCGACATTCCGAACGAGGAAAGCACGCGCGTGGAATTCGATCAGGGCAACATCCTGTCNCTCTCGCGCTTTCCGCGCCCCGACCGGCGCGAACGCGGCACAACNGCNGCGGTGGCGGTGAACTGGTCGCGCTTTGACCCCAATGGCTGGGACACCTATGTCGCGGTCGGTCAGGTGTTCCGCAGCATCAGCGACCCTGACTTTACCGATACGTCCGGCCTGTCTGGCGTGCGCTCTGATGTGCTGCTGGCGGGGCAGATCAAGAATAACGCCGGTCTTTCGCTGACCGCGCGGACCTTGGTCGACTCCAATTTCGACATCTCCAAGGCGGAACTGCGCGGTGGGTGGAGCTTTGGCAAAACCACCGTCGAAGGCACCTATGTCTGGCTTTTGGCGGATACTGAAGAAGACCGGACCGAAGCGATTTCCGAGGTGTCGTTCGACGGCAGCTACGACATCAACAAGCAATGGTCCGCCAGCGCCGATGTGCGCTATGACGTGCAAAACAATACAGCGGCGACGGCGGGGCTTGGCCTGACCTACAATAATGAATGTGTGAGCGTCGACCTTTCGGTGCGCCGCCGCTATACCTCCTCAACAAGTGTTGAGCCCTCTACCGATATCGGGTTTAACATCGGCCTGCGGGGCTTCTCGGCCTCCAACGGAACAGAAAGATATGAGCGATCATGTGGGAAATAAGTAAGATGAACCTGAACCGTCTGACACGAAGCATCGCCGTCCTTGGGCTGGGTCTGATGACCGCCGCCCCCGTTTCGGCGCAAAACCTCTTTGCGCCCGTCGCCAAGGTGAATGAATCCGTTGTAACCGAATTCGAAGTCCAGCAGCGCCAGCGCTTTCTCGAGGTGTTGAACGCACCGGGGGCGACCCGCGAAGGGGCGCTGACCTCGCTGATCGATGAACGCCTGCGTAACGAGGCCGTGGCCGAAGCGGGCATCGAACTGACGCCGCAGGGCATCGAAGACAGCCTTGCCGAATTCGCCTCGCGCGCGGATCTGAGCACCGAAGAATTTACCCAGGCCCTTGGTCAATCCGGCGTCTCGCGCGAAACATTTCGCGATTTCGTCGTAAACTCGGTCGGGTGGCGCGAACTGGTGCGTGCCCGCTATGCCAGCCGCGTGCAGATCACCGACGCTGAAATCAACCGCGCTTTGGGCGAAACCCAAGGCAGCGGTGTGCGCGTGCTCGTGTCCGAGATCATCATTCCCGCTCCGCCTCAGCAAGCCGCACGGGTGAACGCGCTGGCCGAACAAATCTCGCAATCCAAATCAACGGCAGAGTTTTCGAACTACGCCAGCCGCTATTCCGCGACCGCCTCGCGCGGGCGTGGCGGTCGGCTGCCGTGGCAGAACCTGACGGACCTGCCGCCAAGCCTGCAGCCGCTGATCCTGAACCTCGCCCCGGGCGAGGTTACCGACCCGCTGCCGATCCCCAACGCCGTGGCACTGTTTCAACTGCGCGACATCGAGGAAACCAGCGTCACCGCGCCGACTTATTCCGAGATTGAATACGCAGCCTATTACATCCCCGGTGGCCGCACAGAAGCCGCGCTGGCTCAGGCGGCGCAGATCCGTGGCCGCATCGATACCTGCGATGACCTTTACGGCATCGCCAAAGGCCAGCCCGCCGAAGTGTTGGAGCGTGTGAAAAAAGCCCCTTCGGACATCCCGCAGGACGTGGCGATTGAACTGTCCAAGCTCGACACGGGCGAGGTTTCGACCACGCTGACCCGCGCCAATGGTCAGACGCTGATGCTGCTGATGATGTGTGGGCGTACCGCCGCCGCCAATGCCTCCGCCTCGCGCGAGGATGTGACCAATGCGCTGCGCCAGGAACGGCTGACCGGCTATGCCGAACAGCTGCTGGAGCAATTGCGGGCCGACGCGCGCATCGTTCGCAAATGACCCAAGCCAAAACGGGCTTGGCCGACAAGCCGGTTGTGATCTCTTGCGGCGAACCCTCTGGCATCGGGCCAGAGGTCGCCGCACGGGCCTGGGCGATGCTGGCAGGCGAAGTGCCGCTCGCCTGGATCGGTGATCCGCGCCACCTGCCCCAAGACATTCCCCATTGCATTATCGACAGCCCGTCGGACGCGCTTGCCGCGGGTAGCGACGCCTTGCCCGTGCTGCGCCACGATTTTGCCGCCAGTGCCGTTGCGGGCAAACCGGACCCCGCCAATGCCCGAGGGGTGATCGACGTGATCGCGCGCGGTGTTGATCTGGTGCGCAGCGGGGTCGCTTGTGCGCTGACCACCGCGCCCATTCACAAAAAGGCGCTGAAGGACGGGGCCGGTTTCGCCTATCCGGGCCACACCGAATATCTTGCCGCGCTGGCGGGCGGAAGCGATGTGGTGATGATGCTCGCCTCTGACCAACTGCGGGTGGTGCCGGCCACAATCCATATCGCGCTGGATCAAGTCCCCAATGTGCTGACCCCAGCCCATCTGCGCCGCGTGATAGAGATCACGGCGGCGGGGCTTCGCTCTCAATTCGGGATCAAGGCCCCCAGGATCGCCATCGCAGGTCTGAACCCCCATGCGGGCGAAGGCGGCACGATGGGTCGTCAGGAAGCAGATTGGATGACGGCGCTGGTCACCCGGATGCAGGACGAAGGCTATGACCTGAGCGGCCCGCACCCTGGCGATACGATGTTCCACGCCGCCGCACGGTCGCGCTATGACGCGGCGATTGCCATGTATCACGATCAGGCGCTGATCCCGATCAAGACGCTGGATTTCGACCGCGGCGTCAATGTGACGCTCGGTCTGCCGTTCATCCGCCCCTCTCCCGATCACGGCACCGCCTTTGACATCGCGGGTCAGGGCATCGCCAACCCTACCAGTATGGTCGAGGCGCTGCGCATGGCCTATCGTATGGCGCAATCATGACCCCGCGCCCCCGGAACCCTTCTGCTTCACAGGTCCAAGAATGAGCACAATCGACAACCTGCCGCCCCTGCGCGAGGTGATCAATACCCATGACCTGAAGGCGCGCAAATCGCTGGGTCAGAACTTTCTGCTCGACCTGAACCTCACCGCCAAGATTGCGCGACAAGCGGGCGATATGACCGAATGTGATGTGCTTGAAATCGGGCCGGGCCCCGGGGGGTTGACGCGCGGGTTGCTGTCCGAAGGCGCGCGCCGCGTGCTGGCGATCGAGAAAGACAAACGCTGCCTGCCCGCTTTGGCCGAGATCGCCGAGGCCTATCCCGACCGTCTGACGGTGATCGAAGGCGACGCCCTTGAAATCGATCCGCTGGCCCATCTGACCCCACCGATCCGTATTGCGGCGAACCTGCCTTATAACGTGGGGACAGAGCTGTTGGTGCGTTGGCTGACCCCGCAGGAATGGCCACCGTTCTGGCAAAGCCTGACGTTGATGTTCCAGCGCGAAGTGGCAGAGCGGATTGTGGCCAAGCCCGGCTCCAAGGCCTATGGCCGTCTGGCGCTGCTTGCACAGTGGCGGGCCGATGCGCGTATCGTGCTGAACCTGCCGCCAGAGGCGTTTACCCCGCCGCCCAAAGTCTCCTCTGCTGTGGTGCATCTGACGGCCCTGCCCGAACCCCGCTTTCCGGCGGATCCTGATGTGTTGAACCGCGTTGTGGCGGCCGCCTTTAATCAGCGGCGCAAAATGCTACGCTCTGCCCTCAAAGGAACCGCACCGGATATCGAGGATCGTTTGCTTGCGGCCGGATTGAAACCGACGGAGCGCGCCGAACAGGTGCCGTTGGAAGGCTTCTGCGCGCTGGCCCGCGAAATCGCCAAGGGCTAAGGCTTCCGCAAGGCATCCACGGCCAGACACTTAAGGTTAAACACCCACGGTCCGAAACGCAAAAGGCCCCGCAATCGCGGGGCCTTTGTTACGATGTAAAAGCGTTTATTCAGCCGCTTCGGGCTGGTCGCCACTGTTGTCCTTAGCCGGTTCGCTCGTCTCTGCCTTGGGGGCAGGTTTGCGGCGCGGTGCGCGACGGGGCTTGGGCTTGTTCTCGGGCGTCTCGACCAGATTGTCCTCCGCGGCGCTGCCGTCTTGCGCGTCATCGCCATCCGACTTGGGCGCGCTGTCCGACTTAGGAGCGTTGTCATTCTGGTTGTTGTTGTTGTTGCTGCGGCTGCGGCGGCGCTTGGGGGCATCACCCTTGGTGTTGTCCTGCTGGGGCGCGTCGGATTTTTCGCCCGTATCTGTTTCCGCAGCAGGTTGATCCGCAGTGTTCTGACCGGCTTGGGCAGCTTCGCGTTCCTGACGCTCTACCCGCTCGCGGTCCCGCTCTGCCTGACGTTCGCGGTTCTCGCGTTCTTGCTGATCGCGACGCTGGTCAATCTCGCGTTGTGCTTCGGACAGCATCCGCAGGTAATGTTCGGCGTGCTGCTGGAAGTTCTCTGCCGCCACGCGGTCGTTGCTCAGCTGGGCATCACGCGCCAACTGGTTGTATTTCTCGATAATCTGCTGCGGCGTGCCGCGGACCTTGCCTTCGGGGCCAGAACTGTCGAAAACGCGGTTAACGACGTTGCCACCTTGCGGCTGACGGTTGCGATTATTCTTGGACCGGGACCGTGATCTGGAAGATTTCATGTAATCAGTTCAGCCTTGTTATGCTGGGCTTCGGAATAAGCTGCCGGACGCAGTCGCGTCCCTGAAAAGCTAGCTTTACGCTCTGTTGGGCTTAACGCCGCGCGGGACCGCCCAAAAGGCATCCACCGCTGCAACATCCTTGAATAAGCACGGCAAATGATTTGGAGCAAGTGGAAATTGGCGAAAAACACCCCCAAATGACAAGTTTTGGCGTGTTTATGCTGGCGTATCGGCCCAAAGGACACGGTCGCGCCCGCCCAGATCGGGCAAGATGCGCACCCGGCCCCAACCGGCTGCCTCGAAGACCGCTTTCACATCGGCACCCTGTTGCCAGCCGATTTCTGCCAGAACGCGACCTGTGGGGGCCAGATACCCCTGCGCCTGCGCGGCGATGATACGGTACACACTCAACCCGTCCTGCCCGTCGGTCAATGCCATCTCGGGTTCATGCAGGCGCAGTTCGGGCGAGACATCCGCCATCTCGCTTTGTGCCAGATAAGGCGGGTTGGAGACGATCAGATCGAACCGCCCCTCCGCCGCGCTGAACCANTCCGATTGCGTGATCTCCGCGCGTGCCTGCACCCCGTGCAACACCGCATTGGCGCTGGCCTGCAGACAGGCAGCTTCGGACAGATCAAGGCCCACGCCGCGTGCGTCTTGCTGTTCGGCCAGAAGCGTCACCAGAATACAGCCCGATCCGGTGCCCAGATCAAGCACCCGTTCAAAGGGCTCGGACAGCGCCAGTTCAATAAGGGATTCGGTCTCGGGCCGCGGGTCGAGCACATCGCGGCTGACCTTGAAGTCGCGCCCGTAAAACGCCCGCTGCCCNACCAGATGCGAGACCGGCACGCGCACCGCCCGCAAGGCGATCAGCTTTTCNTAGCGTTCGGCAATATCCGGNGCGATTTCCTCGGGCGCGATCAACGTCACCCGCGCCGCATCGACTGACGCCGCATGCGCCAGCAAGATCCGCGCATCCCGTGCGGGGTCAGGCACGCCCGCCGCGCGCAATCGCGCTGTGGCGGCGACCATGGCTTGCGCGGCGGTTGGCGCGCTCACTGCCCCATCTCGGCCAGCAGCTGCGCCTGCGCATCCGCGGTCANCGCATCGACAATCTCGTCCAGATCGCCCTGCATNACGGCTTCAAGCCGGTANAGGGTGAGGTTGATCCGGTGGTCGGTCAGGCGCCCTTGCGGGAAGTTATAGGTCCGGATCCGTTCAGACCGGTCCCCCGACCCNACCTGCGCCGCACGGCTGGCCGANCGTTCACTGTCCACCCGCTGACGCTCCATATCATAAAGCCGCGCTTTCAGCACCTGCATCGCGATCTCGCGGTTGCGGTGCTGCGATTTCTCGGAAGACGTCACCACCAGCCCCGTCGGCAGGTGGGTGATGCGCACGGCAGAATCGGTGGTGTTGACGTGTTGCCCNCCCGCCCCTGAACTGCGCATNGTATCGATCCGCAGATCATTGGCGTCGATGTGAATATCCACATCCTCTGCCTCTGGCAGAACGGCGACAGTCGCGGCAGAAGTATGGATACGCCCGCCGCTTTCGGTAGAGGGCACNCGCTGCACGCGGTGCACACCGGATTCGTATTTCAGACGGGCAAAGACATTCTCGCCCTTGATATGGGCCACGACCTCTTTGACGCCGCCAAGNTCGGTGAACTGTTGNTCGATCAGCTCNANCTTCCAGCCCCGCGCCTCGGCATAGCGTTGATACATGCGCAGCAGATCNGCGGCGAAAAGNGCNGCCTCANCCCCGCCGGTCCCGGGGCGGATCTCCAGCATCGCGGGCTTTTTGTCGGCCTCGTCCCGCGGCAGCAGCGCCAACTGCAAATCAGCCTCCGCCTGCGGCAAGGCGGCCTTCAGGCGCGGCAGCTCTTCCTCGGCCAGNTCCGCCATCTCGGNGTCTTTCAGCATGGCGCGNGCGTCGTCCATGTCTTGCAGCAACTGGCGATANGCGTCGATCTGTTCGACCACGGGGCGCAGATCGGCGTATTCCTTGGCCAGCTTGGCAAAATCCGCCCCGTCAGAGCCAGCAGACATCGACGCCTCCAGAAACTGGAAACGTTGGGTGATTTGGGCAAGGCGGTCCATGGGGATCATACCGCTGGATGTCGCTGATGAAGCGGCTATGGTCAAGACCCAGCCTGTGCTATGATGCCCCTATGAAACGCATTTCGCTGGTTTTCAGTCTGATCTGCCTTGCCCCGTCGCTTGCGGCGGANCCTGCGCCCTCGGGGCGCAAAACGGTNGAGTGCTATTGCACCGACCGCNANGGCCAGCGGGTCGAGCTGGGGCAAACGATCTGCCTCGATGTCAACGGTCGCCGCTTTGCCGCGCAATGCCAGATGTCNCTGAATGTGCCCATGTGGCGCGATATCGGCGAGGCCTGCCCCGGCCTCGCACAGCGCCTAGACCCCGGCTTGGGCCAGAACCCGCTTCAAACGCTTGGCGTTCACACCCATATCTGACCGGCCAAANCGCAGCCGCCCATAGACCACCGCGCGGCTCTGATCCGCCCCGTCAACGGGGGTGACCGCGACGCTGGTGTANTCGGGAAAGCCCCAGAAGCCCGAGCGTGTGACATAAAGCGCCTGACCTGCNNTGNTNTCGATCCGCTGGGTTCGGGGCAACGACAACATCGCGTCNTCAAACCGGTTCAAGAACGCCGTGCCATCGCCNTCAACCTCGCGCACGGCCATAAAGCCCCCCTCCGACGGGNAATCGCCGGGGGCCTTGTCGACCGCGCCCAATTCCCAGCGGGCCGCGGGGGCGGGTGCAAGGCGGATGTACGCCTGCAAGGCGACGAAAATCGCCAGTGCGATCCAGAAAAATGCCATCATTATCTTTGCCTTCATTTTGCCAGATAAACTCCTCGCGGAGCGTCCTGCTGTCGCAAACTGCGCCGCCAGTGGTTATGCGCGGGCTTTGGTCTGCCGCATGTTCCACCCCAGCAAGCACAGGATCTCGGTCGCCACATGGGCCCCCGCGATCGCTGTCGCACCTGTCGTGTCAAAAGGCGGAGAGACTTCAACGATGTCGCCGCCCACGATGTTGATCCCCGCAAGATCCCGCATCATGATCGCCGCTTGTGCTGACGTGAGCCCGCCCCATACCGGCGTGCCNGTGCCCGGCGCAAAGGCCGGATCAAGCGCNTCGATATCGAATGTAAGATAGCAAGGACGGTCGCCAAGTACNTGTTTTATTTTGGCAACGGCTGCCTGCGGCCCCTTCTCGTGGACCTCGCGCGCGTCGATGGTTGTCACGCCAAGCGTATCNGGGTTGGTCGTGCGGATGCCCACCTGAACCGAGGTTTTCGGATCAACGATGCCCGATTTCACCGCCTTGTAGAACATNGTGCCGTGGTCGATCCGGTCCATATCATCGTCNGGCCATGTATCCGAATGNGCATCGAACTGTAACAGACTGATAGGACCGTATTTTTCGGCATAGGCCTTGAGGATCGGNAAACTGATGTAGTGATCTCCGCCCAGGGTCACNCTNGCTGCACCTGCGTCCAGTATCCCTTTGATATGGNTTGTTAAAGCGGCNGGAAACTGGCTTGTGTGACCATAGTCGAACGCCAGATCGCCATAGTCGGCGATGGCAAACTCGCTGAGCACNTCGAAATCCCAGCCATAGGGCGGNTCGTAGGGCTGCAAGGAAGACGCNTCGCGGATCGCGCGCGGGCCCAGACGGGTNCCGGTACGGTTGGTNACNGCCTGATCAAAGGGCACGCCGGTCACGGCGATGTCCACGCCGCGCAGGTCTTTGNTATAGCGCCGCCGCAGAAAGGACGTGGCCCCGCCAAAGGCGTTCTCGAAGCTCGGCCCTTTTAGATCATCGCGGGTAAAGGCTTGATCAACCTGATTTTTCGCGTCTTCCAAACCCATGTTACTTGGCTCCTANTGGTTGGGCCCGCTCGACGATGCGGGCAAAAAAGGATGCACCCACGGGCGCGATCTCATCGTCGAAGTTATAGGCGGCGTGGTGCAGCCCTGCGGTGTCACCCTGCCCGATGAACAAATAGGCACCGGGGCGTTTTTCCAGCATATAACTGAAATCCTCGGCCCCCATNTCGCGGCCATTATCGGCAATNACGCGGTCCGCGCCCGCAATCTCGNTGGCAACGGCGGCGGCAAATCCGGCCTCTTCCGGGGTGTTCACCGTGGCGGGATAGCCCTTTTCATATTCCAGTGTCGCGCTGACATCATAGCTGGCGGCCTGCCCGGCGACGATCTGCTCCATCCGGCGGATCACCATGGCCTGCACCTCTTTGTCAAAGCTGCGTACCGTGCCGTTGATATAGGCTGTTTCGGGGATCACGTTGTCGGTGGTACCCGTGTGGATCTGCGTGACCGAAACGACAAGATCATCCTGCGCATAGTGGTTGCGGCTGACGATGGTTTGCAATGCCGTCGCAATNCCACAGGCGGCAACGACCGGATCGCGGGTCAGATGNGGTGTGGCACCATGACCNCCCAANCCCTTGATGTGGATNTGAAATTCATCNACCGCCGCCATCATCGCGCCGGGGGATGTGTAAAANCCCCCTTTNTCAAAGCCGGGCGCATTGTGCAGCGCATAGACCTGNCCGATGTCGAAGCGATCAAGGATNCCTTCCTCGACCATCACNTCGGCCCCACCGCCGGTTTCTTCNGCNGGTTGGAAGATCAGCGCCACGCGGCCCGCGAAATTGCGNGTTTCCGCCAGATATTTCGCCGCCCCCAGCAGCATCGTTGTNTGCCCGTCNTGCCCGCAGGCGTGCATCTTGCCTGCGTGGGTGCTGGCATAGTCCAGCCCGGTTTCCTCGGGGATCGGCAGCGCATCCATATCGGCGCGCANCCCGATGGTCGGCCCCTCGGCCTGACCGTTGATNATNGCNACNATGCCCGTGGTGGCAAAGCCTTCGTGCAGCTCGTCCACGCCGAAGTCCCGCAGGCGTTCCGCCACGAAAGCCGCGGTCTTGAAGCAGTCNTTCCCCAGTTCCGGGATCGTGTGCAGATATCTGCGCCATTCTGTCATNTGGGGGGCATAATCCGCGATACGGTTCACGACGGGCATTACTGGACTCCTGTGGGGATGTTGGTCAGGTTGCATCTGACATCAGACACATGGGGGCTGCAATGGCCGAGACAAGAAATGATGCGTTGATCCACGATCGCGACGCCGGGATCGAACGCTTGNTGGAAATCATGCGCCGCCTGCGTGACCCGCAAACCGGATGCCCTTGGGATATCGAACAGGATTTCGACAGCATNGCCCCCTATACCATTGAAGAAGCNTATGAAGTCGCCGATGCGATCGAGCGTCGCGACTGGCCCGAGCTTGAGGGAGAGTTGGGCGATCTGCTGCTCCAGACCGTGTATCACACGGCCATGGGCGAAGAGGACGGGCGGTTCAGCTTTCAGACNGTGGTGCGCAATATCTCGGACAAGATGGTCGCNCGGCACCCGCATGTTTTCGGCGATGAAAGCCGCGATAAATCNGCCGANCANCAGACCGCGGATTGGGAAAAGATCAAGGCGGCAGAACGCGCGGGCAAGGCCCAGGGGGGAACGCTTGACGGNGTNGCNGTNGGCCTGCCCGCGCTGCTGCGCGCCTACAAGCTGCAAAAACGNGCGGCCCGTGTCGGGTTTGACTGGCCGCAGGTCGATGATGTGATCGCCAAGATCACCGAGGAAGCNACCGAACTGGTCGAGGCGCGTGATACNCTGACCCAGGCCGAGGTNACCGAGGAATACGGNGACCTGATGTTCGTTATGGCCAATNTGGGCCGGCATCTTGGNGTCGAACCCGAAGCCGCNCTGCGCGCNGCCAACGCCAAATTCATNCGCCGCTTCAACGGGGTAGAGGCGCGGTTGGCCGCACGAGGTAAATCNCCCTCGGANAGTGATCTCGCCGAGATGGATGCCNTGTGGGAGGATGTAAAACGGGCGGAACGCAGCTAGGACCGCCCGTGCCTGCTGGACAAGTCGCGGCACTTGCGGCAAGGCTCTGGCACAGCCAAGACAGGAGAGCCCATGACACCGCGCAAGATCATTATCGACACGGACCCCGGTCAGGATGACGCCGTAGCGATCCTTGTCGCTTTGGCCAGCCCCGAAGAGCTTGATGTTCTGGGGATCACCTGCGTCGCGGGCAATGTGCCGCTGGACCTCACNTCGCGCAACGCGCGGATCGTGTGCGAATTGGCAGGCAAACGGGATGTCAAAGTCTTTGCCGGATGCGACCGCCCCCTGGGCCGCGNNCTGGTCACGGCAGAGCATGTGCACGGCAAGACCGGGCTGGACGGCCCCGATNTGCCCGANCCTACCATGCCGATGGCCGAAGGCCATGCGGTGGATTTCATCATCGACACGCTGCGCGATAACGCTCCGGGNACCGTCACGCTATGCCCGCTGGGNCCGCTGACCAATATCGCCACCGCGTTGCAAAAAGCACCCGATATCGCCGATCGNATCGCCAAGATCGTGCTGATGGGCGGNGGCTATTTCGAAGGGGGTAACATCACCCCAACGGCGGAGTTCAACATCTATGTCGATCCGCAAGCGGCTGATATCGTGTTTAAATCCGGCGCTCCTATCGTTGTCATGCCGCTGGACGTTACCCATAAGGCGCTGGTGACCAAAGCGCGCAACGACGCTTTCCGCGCCCTTGGCACGCCTGTGGGCATCGCCGTGGCGGAAATGACCGATTTCTTCGAACGGTTCGACAAAGAGAAATACGGCTCTGACGGCGCGCCGCTGCATGACCCTTGCGTCACCGCCTATCTGATCAACCCCGATCTGTTCAAAGGCCGCCATATCAACGTCGAGATCGAGACAGAGTCAGAGCTGACCATGGGNATGACCGTCGCCGATTGGTGGGGCGTGACCGACCGCGCCCCCAATGCGACCTTTATGGGCGATCTGGATTCTGATGGCTTCTTTGCCCTGCTGACCGAACGGTTGGCCCGTCTATGAGCGCGGCCTTCACCCTTGCCAAGCCAGAGCATCTGGACCGTCTCGTTGCCCTCGTGGGCAGCTTTCACGCCGAGACGGGGATCGAGCAGACGGATGACGACCGCCGCAACGGGCTGGCACCTCTGCTNGAAGGCACGCCCTATGGGGTGGCCTATCTGATCGGCCCTGCCCGTGCGCCCATCGGCTATATCATCATCACCTTCGGCTGGTCGGTTGAGTTCGGCGGTCTGGACGCGATCATCGATGAAATCTACGTGCGCCCCGGCGTGCGTGGCCGTGGNATCGCGACAGAGGCATTGCTGGCCGTCCCGAATGCGCTGGCGGGCGGCGGTCTGCGCGCGATCCATCTTGAGGTAGAGCGTAGCAACGAGATCGCGCAGAAGCTTTACCACCGTGCAGGCTTTCGCCCCCGCGAAAACTANATGTTCATGTCGCGCAAATTCTGACGCGGNCTGGCAAGNTGGGGCCGCGGCCCCTATATCTGCNCTATGACAGTATCAGCCCCCTTCGATAACAGCTACGCGGCCTTGCCCGNTGGCTTTTTNACCCGCACCACNCCNACNCCGGTGGCNGANCCCAAACTGCTGGCTTTCAACGCGCCGCTGGCNAAGACCCTGGGGATCACCCACGGATCGACCGAGGATCTGGCCTTTATCTTCAGCGGGAACGAACTNCCCGCCGGTGCCGACCCGCTGGCGCAGCTTTATGCGGGGCANCANTTCGGCAATTACAACCCGCAGCTTGGCGATGGTCGCGCGATCCTCTTGGGCGAGGTGCTGGATGCAAAGGGCCAGCGCCGCGATATCCAGCTGAAAGGATCNGGGCGCACGCCCTATTCCCGTGGCGGCGACGGGCGCGCCTGGCTTGGGCCGGTNNTGCGNGAATATGTNGTGTCNGAGGCGATGCACGCCCTNGGCATCCCCACCACCCGCGCCTTGGCCGCTGTGCAAAGTGGCGAGGATGTCTTNCGCGAAACCGCCCTGCCCGGTGCCGTGCTGACCCGNGTCGCCGCAAGCCATCTGCGTGTGGGGACGTTTCAGGTCTTTGCCCATCGGGGCGAGGNCGAAAACCTGCGCCGCCTCACCGACTATGCGATCCAGCGGCANTACCCGCAGGCGGACGGGCCNTTGNGNCTGCTGCGCGNGGTNTGCNCNGCACAGGCGGATCTNGTCGCGGCGTGGATGTCNGTNGGCTTTATTCACGGGGTGATGAACACCGATAANTGCGCCATCTCGGGCGAGACGATTGATTACGGCCCCTGCGCCTTCATGGATGCGTTNCACCCCAACCGTGTGTTCAGCTCCATCGACCGTCAGGGGCGCTATGCCTATGCCAATCAGCCGCAGATCGTCGTGTGGAATATGGCGCAGCTTGCAACCTCGTTGTTGCAGCAGCTTGATGATCCCGAAAGCGGNGTGGCCGAGGCGACAGAGATCGTGCACGCCATGCCCGCGTTGATCGAGCAAGCCTGGCTGAGACGCTTTGCTGCCAAGATCGGGATCACGACGCCCAAGGCTGAAGATACTGNGCTGATCGACGCCCTATTGTCGCTGATGCAAACGGATGGCGCGGATTTTACCAATGCTTTCCGGGCGCTGTCAGGCGATGATGCCGCCGNNCANTTCACCGACCGCGCGGCCTTTGCCAACTGGCGCGACGCGTGGCAGCAGCGCATCGCGTTTGAGCCTGACCCTAAATCGGTCATGGATGCCGCCAACCCCGCCGTGATCCCGCGCAACCACCGGATAGAGGCGATGATCAACGCCGCCGTTGCCGGTGATATGGACCCGTTCCACCGGCTGATGACAGCGCTTGCCNNCCCGTACCGCGAAACCGACGCCGATCTGCACCGCGCGCCGACGACNCAGGAAATCGTGCCGGCCACCTTCTGCGGCACCTGAGCGGCCAGCGGGTGGCAGGTGCCACCCGTTGTCCCNCCGTCAAGCACGTCGACAAGCGGGAACCCCCGCGATCTTTTGGTTGTTTTGCACAGTAAACTGCAACAGACTTGCAGGCGATTTGACCCAAAAGGATTATCGATAATGAGCTTGATGAAAACATTGGCCAAAGTGGCGATCGGCGTGGCTGTGGCCAAAGGGGCCAGCGCGATGATGAACAAGAATAAATCCACGACCGGCAGCGCCAGCAGCGGCGGCGGACTGGGTGGATTGCTGGGCGGTCTGACTGGCGGCAGCACGGGCGGCTCGGGCGGTAACCTGCAGGACATGCTGGGTGGTTTGATGGGGGGATCGTCCGGTGCCAGCAGCGGCGGCTTGGGCGGTTTGCTGAACCAGCTTGGTGGCGGCACAGGCACCAGCACGTCTGGAAGCTCGGGCGGCCTTGGCGGGCTGCTGGGTGGGCTTGCCGGTGCCGCCGGTGCGGGAGGCTTGCTGTCCAGCTTTGGCGGTGCCAGCCAACAAGCCCCCGAACGGCCAGAGGCGGACTTTGGCGCGGTGCTGAACTCGCAATTCGACAGCAACCCTGCCCCCGAAATCACCCCCTCGCGCGATCAGGAGGCCACCGCCGCGCTGATGATCGCCGCGATGATCCAGGCCGCGAAATCCGACGGCACTTTTGATGAGTCCGAGCGTGAAAAGCTGCTGAACCATCTGGGCGACGTGGACGCCGACGAGGCCGCATTCGTACAAGGCCAGATGGAAGCCCCTGTGGATGTCGACGCGCTGGTTGCCCAGACCCCCGACGGCATGGGCCCGCAAATCTATGCGATGTCGCTGCTGGCGATTGATCTGGATACGCAGGAAGAGGCGCAATATCTGCACAAGCTAGCCAGCGCCTATGGAATGCAGCCCGCCGCAGTGAACGAGATCCACGCGCAGATGGGGGTGCCGTCGCTCTACACCTAAAGCGGCGCGGCCTGACCACAGACGGTTGTGAAAGCCTGATCCGGCAACGGGTCAGGCTTTTGCTTTCTTGGCCTTCTTTTCCTTGGCGATCACATGCTCTGCCAGATCACGGGCGATGGCAAAGGCCCCTTTGATCTTGTCAGCATCGGTTTTCCAGTCGCGCTTGACGACGATCTTGTTCTCTTTGACCTTCGCCAGCCCGCGTTGGTCCTGAATGAAGGTGACCAACCCCTCGGGCGAGGCGAATTTGTCGTTGTGGAACTGGATCGTGACGCCCTTGGGCCCGCCATCCAGCTTGGCAATACCGGCGCGTTTGCACATCGCCTTGATCCGCACGACCAGCATCAGCGTGTTCACCTCTTTCGGCAGCTTGCCGAAACGGTCGATCAGCTCTGCGGCAAAGCCTTCCAGCTCGACCTTGGTGGTCAGTTCGGACAGGCGACGGTAGAGCCCAAGCCGCACATCCAGATCAGGCACGTAATCCTCGGGGATCAGCACCGGCACGCCCAGATTGATCTGTGGTGCCCACTGCCCATCGTCGTCGATCACGCCTTCCAGCTCGCCCGACTTGATCTTGGCAATCGCGTCTTCCAGCATGGATTGATAAAGCTCGAACCCCACGTCGCGCATCTGGCCGGATTGTTCCTCGCCCAGCAAGTTGCCCGCACCCCGAATATCAAGATCCTGCGACGCCAGCGTAAAGCCTGCCCCAAGCGTGTCGAGACTGCCCAACACCCGCAAACGCTTCTCTGCGGTGGCAGTCAGCTTGGCACGAGGTTTGGTTGTCAGATAGGCATAGGCGCGGGTTTTTGACCGGCCCACCCTGCCCCTGATCTGGTACAGCTGCGCCAGACCAAACATATCGGCACGGTGCACGATCATCGTATTGGCGGTCGGGATATCCAGACCGGATTCCACAATCGTCGTGGCCAGCAGGATGTCATATTTCCCGTCGTAAAAGGCGTTCATCCGGTCGTCGAGCTCTCCGGCGGCCATCTGGCCGTGGGCAACAAGATACGTCAGCTCGGGCAGTTGCTCTTTCAGGAACGCTTCGATTTCGGGCAGATCGGTGATGCGGGGCACAACATAGAAGGACTGCCCGCCGCGATAATGTTCGCGCAACAGCGCCTCGCGCAGCGTGACGGCATCAAATTCGCTGACATAGGTGCGGATGGCCAGACGGTCGACAGGGGGCGTGCCGATGATCGACAGGTCGCGCACGCCGGTCAGGCTAAGCTGCAGGGTGCGCGGGATCGGCGTGGCGGTCAGGGTCAGCACGTGAATATCCGTGCGCATCGCCTTCAGACGTTCTTTGTGACCCACGCCAAAGTGTTGTTCTTCATCAATAATCAGCAGGCCGAGGTTCTTGAACTTGACCGTCTTTGCTAGCAGCGCGTGGGTGCCGACCACCACATCGACGGTGCCGCGATTGATGCCGTCGCGGGTGGCTGTGGCCTCTTTTGCAGAGACAAAACGCGACAGTTGACGCACCTCAAGCGGGAAGCCACGGAAGCGTTCGGCGAAGGATTTATAGTGTTGACGTGCCAGCAGGGTCGTCGGCGCCACAATCGCCACCTGCAGCCCTGACATCGCCGCGACAAAGGCGGCGCGCATGGCGACCTCTGTCTTGCCAAAGCCCACGTCGCCGCAGATCAGCCGGTCCATCGGGTTGCCGCTGGTCAGATCGTCCAGCACATCTGAGATGGCATTCAACTGGTCGTCGGTCTCGGTATAGGGGAAGCGCGCGGCAAACGCGTCCCACATGCCGGGGGGCGGATCCATGACAGGCGCCTTGCGCAGCGCACGTTCGGCGGCGATGCGGATCAGCTTGTCCGCCATCTCGCGGATGCGTTCCTTGAGCTTGGCTTTCTTGGACTGCCACGCGCCACCGCCCAATTTGTCAAGCAGCCCTTCCTCATGGCCATAGCGCGACAGCAGTTCGATATTCTCGACCGGCAGATAGAGCTTCGAGCTTTCGGCGTATTCCAGCAGCAGACATTCATGGGCGGCACCGGCGGCGGTCACCACCTCCATCCCCAGATAGCGGCCGACACCGTGATCCACATGCACGACCAGATCGCCGGGGCTCAGCGATTGTGTCTCGGTCAGGAAGTTCTCGGCCCGCCGTTTACGTTTCGGCGCGCGGATCAAGCGGTCGCCAAGGATGTCCTGTTCTGAGATGACAGTCAGTTTCGACGCGCTGCTGCCGCTTTCCCACGGGGCTTCGAACCCGTGTTCCAACGCCCAAACCGCCAGATGCAGCCCGCGTTTGCCGATGCGGGTGCCGTTCTTGATGGCGATGGTCTCGCCCATGCCTTCGTCTTCGATCAGGCCGGTCAGCCGTTCGCGCGCGCCGTCTGAATAGCTGGCGATGACCACCGGCCCTTCTTGAAGTTTTGCTTTAATATGTGCGGCCAAGGCACCGAAAAGGCTTACAGTTTCCTGTTGCCGCTCGGGCGCGAAGTTGCGCCCCAAGCGTCCACCCGCATCCAGCACATTCGGACCCGTCGGCTGTGGGAGCGGCTTGAAACTGATCACGCGTTTGCCGATCAGCGCGGTTTCCCATGCGGTGTCTGTCAGGTACAGCCCCTCGGGCGGTGCGGGCTTATAGACGCTGTCCATTTTCGACCGGTTCGCCATCGCCAGCCTGCGGGTTTCGTATTGATCTGCGATACTCTCCCACCGCGACAGACGTTGCGCGGTCAGNTGGTCGTCCAGCGTGATCGTCGCCNGCGGCACATAGTCGAACAAGGTCTCGAGCGTCTCNTGAAAGAACGACATCCAGTGTTCCGCGCCCTGATGCTTGCGCCCTGCGCTGATCGCTTCGTATAGCGGATCGTCGGNGCCCGCGGCCCCGAATTCGATCCGGTAGTTCTGGCGGAAACGGGTGATNGCNCNTTCNTCAAGNATGACTTCGCTGACGGGGGCAAGCTCCACGAGCTCCAGCTTTTCTGTGGTGCGCTGTGTCACCGGATCAAAGCGNCGCGCNCCGTCCAGCGTATCGCCAAAGAGGTCCAGCCGCACAGGGCCAAGATCACCGGGNGGGAAAATGTCGATGATGCCGCCGCGGATCGCGTAGTCGCCCGGCTCGGTCACNGTCGGGCTCTGGACAAAGCCCATGCGGACAAGGAANCCGCGCAANGCCGCCTCGTCTATCCGGTCGCCCACACGGGCCGAAAACGCGGCATCGCGCAGCACATCGCGCGCAGGCACCCGCTGGGTCGCNGCGTTCAGCGTGGTNAGCAGGATAAAACGGTCCGGCATTCCATGCACCAGTCCCGCNAGCGTNGCCATCCGCTGCGCCGAGATATCGGCATTGGGCGACACGCGGTCATAGGGCAGGCAATCCCATCCGGGGAAGACGACCACAGGCACATCCGGCGCGAAAAAGCGNAGCGCCGCCTGCATNGCCGCCATGCGTTTGTCATCGCGGGCAATATGCAACACCGGTGTGCCGTTTTTGCCCAGTTCGTTCAGCACCGCCTGTGCGTCAAAACCTTCGGGAACGCCGGACAGCGTGATTTGGGATTTCTCTGACATCAGCAGCTACCTGTATCCNATCGCGGTTTTTTCAACCGCCAAACGGACCTGTATAAAGGTTTTGGTACATGCCCCACATCGATGTGATGAAAATCGAAATCATCCCGATGATCTGGGTATAAAGACGGTGACGGTTCAGCCGTTTGATCAGGCGGTCGCCGGTGCCGGAATCCTCGNGGATCTGCTGCGCGGTCGACACGCTCAGCACCCCTACCAGACACAGCGGAAANGCNAGCAACAGCACGGCNTGGGCGAATTCGAACCGGTAGAAAACCGCCAGCGTAAAGAGCATCGTCATGAAAAAGCAGGTGAACCCCAAAATCCAGATGCCGGACACTTGGGTNATATATAGNATACGGTTCACGTTGATGCGCGCCATATCCTCCAGGTCGACCAGCGCCTGTTCACCGTTGCGCCGCGCGCGCAGCACCATATCAAAGGGCACGCCCAAGACCCAATGGCTGGCAGAAGACCAGATCACAGCAACGGCGATCCAGTACCACAGGTTGGAAAAAGACCGCATGTCGATGACTTCGAAAATTGTCTGATAGAGGGTCAAGGTGCGCTCATCTTTGAAGTGAAATCATTGTGTTCAGACGTGCTGCCCTACAATCGTCTGCCTGTCATAGCNGCGCGTTCNCGAAATTCCTAGCCTTGAGCCGTGCAAAAATACGTGGCAAGCCTTGCCCGATAGCATCTGAGGTATTTTTGCATGAGACCCCAACAAGCCCCCTTTCCCGCCACCCGCCTGCGCCGCACCCGTCAATCCGAGGGCGTCCGCGCATTGGTNCGTGAAAATGCGCTGTCNTTGGGGGATCTGATCTGGCCGGTGTTCGTGCGCAGCGGTGAGGGCGTGGAAGAGCCCGTCCCCTCCATGCCCGGCGTCTATCGGCGCAGCGTTGACAAGCTGGTCGATGCCGCGCGCGAGGCTTCTGATCTGGGGATCGGGGCGATGTGTATCTTNCCTTACACCGGTATCGAGGACCGGACAGAGGATTGCGCCGGTGCCTGGGATCCTGAAAACAACGCCAACCGCGCCCTTCGCGCGATCCGCAAGGCGGTGCCCGATATGGTCCTCATGACCGATGTCGCGCTGGATACCTATAATATCAACGGCCATGACGGCTTTGTCGAAGACGGGATCATCGTCAACGACCGCACGGTCGAGGCATTGGTCAAGATGGCGCTGGCNCAGGCCGACGCGGGGGCGGATATCATCGGGCCGTCCGATATGATGGACGGGCGCATCGCCGCGATCCGCGCGGGCCTTGAAGGGGCGCGCCATTCGGATGTGATGATCATGAGCTATGCGGCGAAATACGCCTCGGCCTTCTATGGCCCGTTCCGCGATGCTGTCGGGGCCTCGGGGGCGCTGACCGGCGACAAGAAGACCTATCAGATGGATTACGCCAACAGCAACGAGGCGATCCGCCTGATCGAGCGTGATCTGCGCGAAGGGGCCGATATGGTCATGGTCAAACCCGGCATGCCNTATCTTGATATCTGCCACCGCGTGAAATCCAGCTTNGGGGCGCCGACCTTTGCCTATCAGGTNTCGGGTGAATACAGCATGGTGAAAGCCGCCGCCCAGAATGGCTGGATCGANGAANANCGCGTGATGATGGANAGCCTGATGGGGTTCAAACGNGCGGGCTGTGACGGGGTCTTGACCTATTTTGCCCCCGCCGTGGCGCGGTTGATGAACGGATAACGCNGCTTCGATGCGCAAATANCACGCCACTTGTGGCAGATCACCGCCGATTCAAGCCCTAAATTCGTGACACCCGCGGGTTTTGAGCATAAGATCGCGCAGAAACCGGATGAACCGGCACAGGCAATTACAGGCAGAAGACTATGACAAACAACACTTTCTCGCGCCGGGCTTTCGCTTTGGGTGCGATTGCAAGCGCGGGTGCCGTTGCGGCATGTGGCAACGGTGTCGGCAGCCGTGGCAGCGGGATGATCGACGCCCGCGTNGATGCGACGCTCAACGCNATGTACCGCAGCTTNCCCAACACGCGGCANCTGGCGGAAAAATCCAACGGTATGCTGATCATGCCGCTGGTGACCGAGGCNGGCCTTGGTTTTGGCGGTGCCTATGGCCGTGGTGCGCTGCGGGTGAATAACGTGACTGTCGACTATTACTCGGTCACCAAGGCGACGGGCGGCTTGCAGATCGGGGCGCAGCAATATGCGCATGTGCTGTTCTTCATGACCGAAGCAGCACTCAGCGATTTCCGCCGCTCCCCCGGTTGGGCTGCGGGTGCCGATCTGGAATATGTCATCTCGGATCGTGGCGAAAGCGTCGAAGCGGATACCACAACCGTGCTTGCCCCCGTGCTGGCCGCCGTCTTTGGCCGCGCCGGTCTGCGTATCGGNGCCACGCTNGAAGGCACGAAATATTCGCGCATNATTCCCTAAGCAAAACGCCCGATCCGCACCATCGCGGATCGGGCAGCTTTGGGCCTAACCCAAGGCGTTCAGACGTTTGAACAGCGCCGACGTATCCCAACGTCCGCCCCCCATTTTCTGCACATCCTTATAGAANTGATCGACCAGCGCCGTGACAGGCAGGCTCGCGTCAATCTCGTTACCGGTGTCCAGACAAATCCCCAGATCCTTGCGCATCCAGTCCACGGCAAACCCGTGGTCGAATTTATCNTCCAGCATTGTCTCGTAGCGGTTGGCCATCTGCCAGCTGCCTGCGGCACCCTGGCTGATCACCTCGACCACATCGCGCCCGTCCAATCCGGCCTTCTGGGCGAAATGCAGCGCCTCGCTCAGGCCCTGCACCAGACCGGCAATGGCAATCTGGTTGCACATCTTGGTCATCTGNCCNGCACCACTNTCGCCAAGGCGACGGCAGATCTTGGCGTAAACCTCCATCACGGGCAGCGCACGATCAAAGGCACCGGAATCGCCACCGCACATGATGGACAGCTGGCCATTCTCCGCCCCCGCCTGCCCGCCGGAAATCGGCGCATCGACAAAGCTGATCTGGCGNGCATCCGCCGCCGCGTGCAATTCGCGCGTAACCGCGGCCGAGACCGTGGTGTGATCGACAAAAATCGTGCCCTCANCCATTCCGGCAAAAGCGCCGTCGTCGCCAACGCAGACGGANCGCAGATCGTCATCATTNCCGACNCAGGAAAAAACGATCTCTGCCCCTTCAGCGGCGGCTTTGGGCGTCTCTGCCATNTTGCCACCGTGNGTTTCTGCCCAAGCGCGCGCCTTCTCTGTGGTGCGGTTGTACACGGTCACGTCATGCCCCGCTTTTTGCAGATGCGCGGCCATTGGCGCNCCCATCACGCCCAATCCCAAAAATGCGAGCTTTGCCATCGTCTTTTCCTTGTCATTCAGTTGCGCTATTGCCTGAGAGGAACCTATCACCCTGCGCGCATTGGTCAATCGCGCGTAGANATACCCAGGAGCGTGACATGGCAGTGGTTTTTCGGTGGCTGATGCGAATTGCAACGCTCTTGGTGGTGCTGGCGGTGATTGGTGTCGGCGGTGCCTATTGGCTGGCCTCGCGGTCGCTGCCNGACTACGACGATACGGTCCGCGTGCCCAACCTCGGGGCCGAGGTGGAGATCGTGCGCGACAACGCCAATGTGCCGCATATCTTCGGGGAAANTGACCAAGATGTGTTCTACGGGCTGGGCTTTGCCCATGCGCAGGACCGTCTNTGGCAGATGATCACCATGCGCCGCACGGTNCAAGGCCGCTTGTCCGAGGTTTTCGGCACCACCACNGTCCGTATCGACCGCCTGCTGCGCCGCTTTGATCTTTATACCTTGTCGGTGCANTCGCTTCAGGCGCTCGACCCNAAGACCCGCGCNGCGCTGGATGCCTATGCCGCCGGGGTGAATGCCCGGNTGGANCAGATCAACACCGAAGCCCTGGGNCGCGGTGCCCCCGAAATGCTGCTGTTTGATGCNCCCGTCGCNCCCTGGCGCGCNGCGGATTCCGTNGCGCTGGTCAAGNTGATGGCCTTGCAGCTGTCGGGGCATCTGGATGCCGAGGTCAAGCGCGCCCGCACCTCGCTNGCGCTGCCCGATCAAAAGCGCCTGTCCGATATCCTGCCNGACGCCCCCGGCAGTGGCATCGCCGCCCTGCCCGAATATGCGCAGCTGGCCCCCGGCCTGCCGCAGTTCGCCGCCAATATCCCCCTCGATCCCTCTCCGCTGTCGCCGTTCAAATCCTTTGATCTGGCNGGNGCNTCCAACGCCTGGGCTGCCGCACGGGATCGCTCTGCCTCGGGCGGGACGCTGATCGCCAATGACCCGCATCTGGGCTTCACCGCNCCGACCATCTGGTACCTCGCGCGGCTCGAGTTGCAATCGGGCGGNGTCATCGGCGGCACNATCCCCGGTATCCCCGTGGTGCTGACAGGGCGCAGCAGCGCGCTTGGCTGGGGGATCACCTCATCCTATGCNGACGATCAGGACGNCTATATCGAAGANCTGAACCCCGACAACAGCGANGAATANCGCACCCCCGACGGGTTCAAGAAATTCGCCAAACGCGCGTCGATTATCACGGTCAAGGATGCCGATCCGATCACGCTGACCCTGCGCTGGACCGACAATGGGCCAGTGCTTCCCGGCAGCCACTATAACCTCGCTGCGATCACCCCGCCCGGTCATGTCGCCGCGCTGAACTGGACCGCGCTTGACCCCGCCGATACCTCGATCGCCGCGGCCATGCAGNTGATGGAGGCCAAGACCGTCGAGGAAGGGATCACCGCGGGCGNGGCCTATATCGCGCCGTCGCAAAANCTGACGCTGGTGGATGTGAATACCATCGCGATGAAAACCATCGGCGCGCTGCCNGCCCGCGACGCCGCGCATCAAAGCCAGGGGCGCATGCCCACACCGGGCTGGATCGCCGCGAACCGCTGGCAGGGCCGCCTGCCCTATAGCGCAAACCCCGAATTCCTCTCGCCCCGTGGTGGGATCATCGGCAATACCAACAACAAGACGGTGGACCGCCCCTTCCCCAACCACGTGTCCTTCCTTTGGGGCGATACGCAACGCATCCAGCGGTGGCGCAATCTGATGCAGCGCCGCCAGGTGCACACGCGCGACAGCTTTATCGAAGCGCAGCTGGATACGGTCAGCTTCACCGCGCGCTCTCTGCTACCGCTGATCGGGGCCGAGCTTTGGTTCACCGGCGAAACCGCGCCCGAAGGCACGTCTGAGCGCCAACGCCAACGCGCGCTGACCCTGCTTGCCGGCTGGTCGGGCGAGATGAACGAACATCTGCCCGAACCGCTGATCTATGCCGCCTGGCTGCGCGCCTTGCAGCAACGGCTGATCCAGGACGAGCTTGGGGCCCTGGCGGAGGAATTCGATCATGTCGATCCGCTGTTCATCGAACGTGTTTTCCGCGATGTGGACGGTGCGGCCGCATGGTGCGACGTGCTGCAATCCGCCCCGAAAGAGACCTGCCCCGACATGGCCCGCATGGCGCTGGACGACGCGCTGATCTGGATCAACGAGACATGGGGCACCCAGCTGGAATCCCTGCGGTGGGGCGACGCACACCAAGCCACACACGACCACCAGACCTTGGGTGAAGTACCCGTGTTGCGCTACTTCATGAACATCCGACAATCGACCTCGGGCGGTGACAACACCCTGCTGCGTGGCCGCACCCGTGGCACGGGGCCGGACCCTTTCGCCAATGTCCACGGCGCAGGCTTTCGCGGGGTTTATGACTTTGCCGATCCGGATTCATCGGTGTTCATTACATCGACGGGCCAATCGGGCCACTTCCTGTCGCATCACTACGACGATCTGGCACAGCTCTGGCGGCGTGGCGAATACATTCCCATGTCGCTGGACGAAGAGCTTGCCCGCGCCGCCCCCGTCGGCATCACCAAGCTGATACCGGAGGCAGAATGAACCGCGTGATCCTTTTCAACAAACCCTTTGGCGTCTTGTCCCAATTCACCGACAAGGGCACCGAGGGCTCGCCGCGTCCGACCCTGTCGGCCTATATCGATGAAAAAGGCTTCTACCCAGCCGGACGGCTGGACCGCGACAGCGAAGGGCTGATGGTGCTGACTGACAGCGGCCCGCTGCAAGCGCGTATCTCGCATCCGAAATATAAACTGGCCAAAACCTATTGGGTGCAGGTCGAGGGCACGCCGGATGAACAAGCCCTCGCCGCTTTGCGCAGCGGTGTCACGCTCAAAGACGGCAAGACCGCCCCCGCCAAGGCGCGGCTGATGGACCCGCCCGACCCTCTGTGGGACCGCGACCCGCCGGTGCGGTTTCGCAAATCCGTCCCTGATGCCTGGCTCGAGATCACGATCACCGAAGGTCGCAATCGTCAGGTGCGGCGCATGACGGCCCATGTTGGCCTGCCGACACTCCGCCTGATCCGCGCGCGCGTCGGAGACTGGGAACTGCACAAGCTCCAACCCGGCGCATGGCGCTTCTCGTCCGAGCTTGGCCGCTAATTCCAAATGGCCCAAAATCCCGGGGGGCGGCCAAAGGCCGGGGGGCTGGCCCCCTTTTCCCTGACCCCTGAACCGTCAGGAAAACACCCGCGTGCCCCAGACCCCCAAGGTGGCAGAGGTCCCGGTCAACACCACCCCCCAAGAGAAATCGGTCGCCACCATCTGCGGTGTCCAGTCTTTCAACGTCGCGAGGTTGGTGAACTCATAGGTGCCATACCCCAAGGCCCCGATCAGCGCCGCATTGCCAAAGACCCACAGCAAGGATTTATCCTGTGCAATCGCGGGCCAGCTGACGAAATACAGCAGCACAGCAATATAGAAGGCATAGAAGACAAAGGCAGGCAGCAGCCGGAACTGGTCCAGCAGCAAGGGGCCGATATCGCGGCTGAAAACCGGCTTGATCAGATAGCTCAGGCCAAGAAAGTCGAGCCCCAGAAAGATCGCGAATGTCAGTACATAAAGAATAATCAAAGTCATCGGGGGCTCCGGGAAAAATCAACGCTCCCCAATCATATGCAGCAGCGCCCGGAAAATGCGACTTTTCCGGGCGTTTTTTATCTTATTTTGAATGGTCCCGAGACCTGCCGGCCTTACAGCCGCTGGTATTGCGCTTCTTGCTGTGCCGACCAACGCACGACCAGATTGAACCCGTCTTCGGTTTGGGTTTCCTCGATCACGACGTCCTGTTCGAACAGCCAGGCGCGTTTCTTGCCGTCGGCAAAGGCCAGCGTCAGCTCGCCTTCGCGCACAGCACCTTGCAGCGCTTCGGCGATGACCGCTTGCAACTCCTCCAACCCCTCACCCGTGATGGCAGAGATGGCAAGAACACTGTCGTCGCGCTGCGCACGGGCGCGTACGGCGGCGGCTCGGTCGTCATCCAACTGGTCAAGCTTGTTCCAGACCTCGAAGCTGCGCGTATCCTTGGGCACGCCCAAGGACGTCAGGATATCGCGCACATTGCGTGCCTGGCTTTCCGTCTCTGCATGAGAGATATCGCGCACGTGGCAGATGATATCGGCGGCCAGAACCTCTTCTAGCGTCGCGCGGAAGGCGGCGACCAGTTCAGTCGGCAGGTCAGAGATGAAGCCCACGGTGTCGCTTAGAATGATCTCTGGTCCGTCGGGCAGCACAAGGCTGCGCATGGTCGGGTCCAGCGTCGCAAACAACATGTCTTTCGCCATCACATCGGCACCGGTCATCCGGTTGAACAACGTCGATTTGCCTGCGTTGGTATAGCCCACCAGCGCCACGATGGGGAACGGTACCTTGGCACGCGCGGCGCGGTGCAGGGCCCGAGTCTTGACGACCTTGTCCAACTGCCGGCGCAAGCGCACCAGTTGTTCGTCAATGGCGCGGCGGTCCGATTCAATCTGGGTTTCGCCGGGGCCCCCGACAAAGCCCAATCCACCCCTTTGACGTTCAAGGTGGGTCCAGGCACGGACCAGACGCGTGCGCTGGTAGTTCAGCGCAGCCATTTCGACCTGCAGCACACCTTCGCGGGTGGCGGCGCGATCGCTGAAAATCTCGAGGATCAGACCGGTACGGTCAAGAAGTTTGACGCCCCATGCTTTTTCAAGGTTGCGCTGCTGGACCGGCGTTACTGGTCCATCGACCAGCACCAGTTCAACCTCGGCCTCTTCAAAGATGTGCTTAAGCTCCTCGATCTTGCCAGAGCCGAAGAGCATGCCCGCGCTGACGGTGCGCAGGGGCACGATATTGGCCCCTTCCACGTCCAGATGCGGGAGGGCACGAGCCAATGCAACGGCTTCCGCCAAGGCGGGCTCCGCGATGCGGCGGTCATTGTCTGACTTGATGTCAGGGTGAATCACCCAAGCCCGGGTACGCTTCGGGCCTGCGGTGTCATCAATTTGAAACGGAGGACGGCTCAATTAGCGTCTTCACCCTCGTATAGCGAGATCGGCGTGCTTGGCATGATCGTGGAAATCGCATGTTTGTACACAAGCTGCGATTGGCCATCACGGCGCAGAAGAACACAGAAATTGTCAAACCATGTGATGACGCCTTGCAGCTTCACACCGTTGATCAGGAAAATCGTTACCGGCACCTTTGTCTTGCGCACATGGTTCAGGAATGCGTCTTGCAGGTTTTGTCGGTCAGCCGCCATTGTTGGTCTCGCTCTTATTCTTGCTGTTGTTCTTGCTGGCAACCGCGGATCGGTTCACCCCTTCGGAAGACTATGAAGACCCGCGCACAGACTTTCCACCCCAAAATGTCAGAACTGTTGCACGCAAAGCCGCATGCCGTGTCACGCGCGCCACAGATCAGGGGTGAGCAGCGCAATAATTGCCAAGGTTTCCAGCCGCCCCAGCACCATTGCCGCACATAGGATCATCTTTGCCCCGTCGCCCAGCTGGATCAACGCGATGGGGGCATCGGCGGCAAACTCCATCAACGGGCCGGTTGTCGCCAGTGTGGCCACCGACATCACCAGCGCATCGGCAAAGGGCGCGCCGACGAAGGTTAGCAGCAGGGTCACCCCCGCCAGCGACAGCGCGAAGAGCATAAAGAAGATCCATGCGATAAACGCTCCGTTGCTTTGCAGCCGCCGCCCCGCTTGACCGGCGCCTGAAACAGAGTGCGGATGGACCAGCCGTTCCATCTCGCGGACGCCGTTGCGATACAGCGCAAAGACCCGCAGCAGCTTGACCCCTCCGGCCGTGGTCGCCACCCCGCCGCCGATCAGCGCCAGCCCCATGAGGATCAGCCCCGGAGTCTCGAGCCCCGACCAGCTTTGGGCTTCGGCCCAGGACGCGCTGACAAATCCGGTGGTGGTCAGAAAGGAGGTGACTGTGAACATGGCCCCCCAGAAGGCGCTGCCGGTCTCAAGCGCTTCGGCGCTGGCATCCACATCGAAAGCGCCAAGGAAATGACGCACGAACAGCACCACAGGCACGCCGAGGATCAGCGCCAGCCCCATGCGGAATTCCGGATCGGTAAAAAGCCCCCCTTGCGTCGCCGTCACCGTGTCTTTGGAAAAGGTCAGCCGCGACAGCGCGAACAGCATGAACAGCATCATCATCGCCTCGGCCCCGAAACCGACACCGGTGTCATGCGTCCCCCCAAGTGGGGAGATGCCCGAGGTCGCTAGCACCGACATCGCATGGCACAGCGCCACCAGCGATCGATCTCCGTTGGCCAGCAGCAGCAGCCACAGCATCAGCGTCAGCGCCAGATAGGTGGGCGTCAGCGCCGCCGCGGACCTGAGCAACCGTTGGCGCGGGTCGATCTGGCCCATATTGCTGCGGCGTTCGTCCGGGTTGCCGGGTTCGGCCTGCGAGGTCACCTCGAATCCGCCAAGGTGCAAGGGGGCCAGAATGGCCGAGGCCGCGATCCACATCAGCAGCCCGCCCATCCAGGCGACCTGCGCGCGCCACAGATGCAGCGTGTCACTGATCCGCCCGGGATCATCGAACAGCGTCGCGCCGGTCGTGGTGATCGCGCTGACCATATCGAAATAGGCGTGCAGGAACCGCGTGGTCGGCAGAGCCTCGAGAAACGGGATCGCCAGCAGCGCGGGCAAAAAGACAAAGCTGGAAAACAGCGACATCAACGGCCCCAAGGCCCCGTGCCGCGCGCGCCGTCCGGCATGGGCGACCGCAATCAGGGTAAAGATAATCACCCCCAGCAGCCCCGAATAGAAAAACGCCCGCGATGCCAGATGGTCTTGGGTGGTCAGCGCAAAGATTGCCGGAAAGATTGTCGAGGCGCTGAACACGCCGAAAATCAGCAAGAACAGCGGCAGTTCAAGGATCTCGCGGCGGATATAGGATTTGCGTCTCACGTGCGGCGCTCCGGTAATTTGGACGCAGGCACCATCAGAAAAAGTCGATGGAGACCTGCATCAGCTGTTCGACCTGCGGCACGTCTTTGGCCAGACAGAACACAGCGATGACGTCACCTTCTTCGATGCGTGTGGTGCCAAGGGGGCGCATGACCTCGTCGCCCTTGCGGACCATGCCCATCAATGCCCCTTCGGGGAAATCAATGTCGGACACGCGTTTGCCCGCAATCGGAGAGGTCGACAGCACTTCGGCCTCGATCACCTCTGCCTCGGCGTCGCCGATGGAATAGACCGACCGCACCCGCCCGTGACGGATGTGCCGCAGGATAGAGCTGACGGTGGTGGAACGCGGGTTGATATAGGCGTCGATGCCCAAAGGCTCCATCAGCGGGACCAGCGTGGGGTCATTGATCAGCGCGATGACATAGGGGCAGCCTTCGGATTTGGCGCGCACGCAGGCCAGCATGTTGGTCTTGTCATCATCGGTGATCGCCATCATCGCATCGGCGCGGCCAATGCCCGCTTCGGCCAGCAGGGACGCGTCCAGCCCGTCACCGTTAAGCACGATCGTCCGCTCCAACGCCTCGGCGGCGCGTTCCGCGATGCGGCGGTTCTTCTCGATCATCTTGGTGCGCACCCGCTTGCCGCGCGCCTCGAGGTTCTGGGCCACGGCCAGCCCGACATTCCCCCCGCCCACAAGCACGACACGTTCAAGCTTGCTGGTGGTCTTGCCGAAAATCTCGAGCGTGCGGGGGATGTCATCGCGGTGGCAAAAGACATAGCAGGCGTCACCGACAAACAGCTGGTCCTTGGATTCCGGCGCAAACAGCGTCCCGTCGCGGCGCACACCAACGACAACGGCGCGCAGTGTCGAGAACAGATCGGTCAACTGTCGCAGCGGCGTGTTCACAACCGGGCAGTCTTCGTCGATCTGGATGCCGATCAGATGCGCCATCCCGTCCATGAACGTCTCTGTATCGAAGGCTGCCGGGGCCGAAAGCCGCTGCAAAGCCGCATTCGCCACCTCTTTCTCGGGCGAGATCACAACGTCGATCGGCATGTGATCGCGACGATAAAGATCGGAATAGATCGCCGTCAGATAGGATTGGCTGCGCAGCCGCGCGATCTTGCGGTTGATGCCAAAGACCGAGTGGGCCACCTGACAGGTGACCATGTTCACCTCGTCCGAATGGGTGGCGGCAATAATCATCTCGGCATCGCGGGCACCGGCGCGGTCCAGCACGTCGGGGTAGCTTGCAAAGCCAGCGATCCCTTGCACATCCAGCGTATCTGTGGCGCGGCGCACCAGATCGGCGTTGCTGTCAACGATTGTGACGTCGTTGCGTTCGCCCGAAAGATGGCGGGCAATCTGCCACCCGACCTGCCCTGCGCCGCAAATGATCACTTTCATAAATGGGGTTCCTTTGGCGTGAAGCCTTGCCTTGCGTCACCAGCTGGGGCGTGCCCGCGTGACCCGTGATATGCCAGTGATTTGAATGACAGATGGCTATGCAAGGGTCAATTCAAATGTCAGACTTGCTTCCATAGCAAGAAGGGGGCGCATATGCGGAAAACGGCATTGATCATCTGGGGGGGCGTGGCACTGGCGGCCTGCGCACCGTTGAACACCTACTACAAACCCGGCGCCACTGTCGCGATGGTTGAACGGCAGACCACGCAATGTCAGGTCGATGCCTTGGCGCAGGTGCCTGTGGCGCTGCAAACCGTGCGCACCCCGCCCCGTTTCATCCCGCCGCGCCGCGTCTGCCGGTCCGATGGCCGTTGCACTTCCCGCGCGGGGTATCTCGAGCCCGGGCAGACCTATACGGTCGATCCCAGTGCAGATCTGCGCAAAAGGGTTGAAACGCAATGTATGGCCGATGCCGGCTTTGCGCCGGTGTCGATCCCGCAATGCCCCGCAGGCATCGCCAAGGCCGCGCCGCAGGGGCGCACAACCGCCCTGCCCGCGCTGACTGAAAACGCCTGCGTGATCCGCAATGACGACGGCAGTTTCCAGATCGTGACGCGGGGGTAGCGAGCGGGGTCAGCTATCGGCTGCCCCGTCATCATCCACATGCGCCACCCGCGTGCCCGACTTGGCCGAGGTCACCACCCCGAGACTTTTGAGCTTGCGGTGCAGCGCCGAGCGTTCCATGCCGACGAAATTCGCGGTGCGGCTGATGTTGCCGCCGAAGCGGTTGATCTGGGTCAGCAGGTATTCGCGTTCAAACGCCTCGCGGGCCTCGCGCAGGGGCAAGGTCGCCAAGGCACCGGACAGCACCACGCGGCCTTCTTCATCGGTGGTTTCTTCTTCGCCCGGCAGCTCGCGCGCTTCGATCGGGCCGGTGCCGTCGCCAAGGATCAGCACACGTTCCACCAGGTTCTTGAGCTGCCGCACGTTGCCCGGCCAGACCATTGTCTGCAACAACGCCTCAGCGTCGCCCGAGAATTCGCGCAGCGGCAACCCCTGCGAGGCGTTGAAGTCCGCGATAAAGTGGCGCGCCAAGACGGGGATATCCTCGCGGCGGTCCTCTAGCGAGGGGACAGAGATCGGCACGACGTTGAGCCGGTGAAATAGCTCCTGCCGGAAGTTGTCCGCTTTAATCGCGGCGTCCAAATCCTTGTTTGTGCTGGATATCACGCGCAGATCGACACGCACCTTGTCGTTGCCACCGACGCGGGTGAATTGCTGGTCCACCAGTACACGCAGGATTTTCGATTGTGTTCCCAGCGGCAGATCGGCCACCTCGTCAAAGAAGATCACCCCGCCATGCGCCTGTTCCAGCAGGCCCGGCTCTACCCCACGGTCAGGGGTTTCGCGGCCAAACAACACTTCTTCCATGCGGTCTGGCGCCACACTGGCGCAGTTGACCGTTACGAAGGGGGCCGAGGCACGGTTGGAATTGGCATGGATATAGCGCGCGGCGATCTCTTTGCCCGCCCCCGCAGGGCCGCGCAGCATCACCCGACCGTTCGATTTCGTGACCTTGTCAAGCTGCCCCATCAGCGTTTTGAAGGCGGTCGAGCTGCCGATCATATCGGTGCTCGCGACTTCGCGCCGTTTGAGGCTGTGGTTCTCGCGACGCAAGCGCGAGGTTTCCATCGCGCGGCGGATCACCACCATCAACTGGTCGATATTGAAGGGTTTTTCGATGAAGTCATAGGCACCCTGCTTGATCGCCGCGACCGCGATTTCGATGTTCCCATGCCCCGAGATGATGACAACAGGCACATCCGGATTGTCCCGCTTTACCGTTTTCAGAATGTCGATCCCGTCCATCCGGCTGTCNTTCAACCAGATATCAAGGATCATCAGNGCNGGCGGCTCCGCGTTGATGGCCGAGATNGCCTCGTCCGAATTGCCGGCCAACCGCGTGACAAAGCCTTCGTCTTCCAGAATGTCCGAAATCAACTCGCGGATGTCGCGTTCGTCGTCAACGATCAGGATGTCACTCATTATGGGTCTCCAGTTCTGGGGTTCCGGTGGGGGCAGCAAGGGGTAGCGTGATAACCGCCATTGCGCCGAAATGTGTTTCGCCCGCGAAGACCGGCGCGTTTTCCAACGACAACGTCCCGCCGTGTTCTTCGATGATCTTTTTCACGATGGGCAGGCCAAGGCCAGTCCCTTCGGATCGGGTGGTGACATATGGCTCGAACAGTCGCGCGCGGTCTTCCGGCAATCCGATGCCATTATCCGCTATGGTGATTTGTAGCGCCGTTTGGGTTGTGGTCAACTGCACCTCGATGCGCGGGTCTATNTCGNCNTCTGGGTCNTTTTGCTTACGGCTTTCAATGGCTTCGCCNGCGTTCTTAATCAAATTTGTTAAGGCTTGCGACAGCATTGTCTGGTCNACNCGCGCCAGTATCTCTTGTGTCGGCAGATTGGCGCTGATGGTCACGTCNGGNTGGCCCGACTGCTGCAACACGACCGCATCCTGCANCACCTGAACGACATTCTGCACAGAGGTNTCAGGCTCTGGCATGCGCGCGAANTTGGAGAATTCNTCGACGATACGCCGCANGTCGCCGGTCTGGCGGATGATCACGCCGGTCATCTGGTCAAGGCTGGCGGNGTCGTCGGGCAACTTGGGGCCGAACTTGCGTTTGATCCGCTCGGCGCTCAGCTGGATCGGGGTNAGCGGGTTCTTGATCTCNTGGGCAATNCGCCGCGCCACGTCGCCCCATGCGGCCATGCGCTGCGCGCTTACCAGATCGGTCACATCGTCAAAGGCGACAACATAGCCCTCTAGCCGCCCGTCTTCGCTGCGCCGTGTGGCGACGCGCACCAGCAGATTTTCCATCTGCCCCTGACGCGAGACCTTGATCTCGCCCTGCGCGACCTCGTTCTGCCCTTTGACGACCGAATTGAACAGCGGGCCGAACTCCGGCACCGCGACAGAGAGCGCCAGCGATTGCTGGTCCTCGCTCCANTCCAGCAGCCGCGCGGCAGAGCGGTTGACGAAGGTNACCCGCCCTTCGGGGTCCAGCCCCACGACGCCTGANGTNACNGAGCTNAGCACCGAATCGAACAGGCGNCGACGGCGTTCGATCTGGCGGGTGTTATCCAGCAACGTCTCGCGCTGGCCTTTCAACTGTTTGGTCATCTGGTTGAAGTAGCGGCCAAGCATGGCGATCTCGTCATCGCCTTCTTCCTCGCGGACCTGAACCTCAAGATCACCGGCACCGACCTGCTGCGCCGCGCCGGTNANNCGNCCNACTGGCCCTGACAGACGNTCGGCAAACCACAGCCCCAGCCAGACCGCTGCGAGAATCAGGATCACCGCAAAGCCCACATAAAGCAGACCGAATTCGAACAGCAGCTTGCCGCGCTCGTTTTCAAGCTGTTGGTANAGCCGCACCGTTTCCTTGGTATCGTCCAGCAGCGACAGGATTTTTCCGTCCACATCGCGGCTGACGTAAAGATAGCGGTCGACAAAGGCTTCCATCAGCACCAGCGCGCGGAATTCGTTGTTGTCCCAATCCTCGATCACCAGCGGCGCGCCGTCGAGCTCTTGTGCCTCGCGGATCTGTTCGGGTGTCGGTTCTTCGAAATCGAACAGATAGGACCGGTCGCCGCGCGCGCGGATCTGGCCGGTGCCGTCGATCATATAGGCCTCGCGCAAGCCGCGCTGGATCAGGCGTTGCCCGTCCGCCAAAAGCTGGGTGTCAGGTACATCAACGCCCTGCGTGCGCGCTTGATCAATCGCGCGGGCCAAGGCGATGGCATCTTCGCGCAGATCGTCGCTTTGCTCGTTCTCATAGGCTTCGGCGGCGGCCAGCGAATTGCCCACCACCGACCGCACCCGATCCGAGAACCAGCCTTCAAGCCCGACGTTGATCGTCAGCCCCGCGAAGATCGCAACACTCACCGTCGGGATCAGCGCCATCAGCGCGAANACCCCCGTCAGACGCAGGTGCAACCGNGAGCCCGCAGACTTCGCCCGCCGCGCCGCCACCAGCCGCGCGACCTCGCTCAGCACAAGGGCGGCGACGAGCAGGATATAGACCAGATCGATCAGCAGAATGATGCGCAGGCTGGGGGTGTTTCCGCCTTGTTCAAGCGGGCCGAGCACCAGATAGGTGACAAGCGCCAGCACCGGCCCCAGAACNACAAGNCCCAGGGTCGCCAGATTGCGCACGCGCCTGATCCGGCGCAGGCGCTCAAGCCGCATAAGATAATAGCTGCGTGACCGGGTAAGCACCCGCTATCCTCACCGATGATGTGATGCACCTATGCATCAACCGCCCATTTTTGTGGTCCTGATCCGGCTTTGAGGCTAGATGGCCACGGTTATGTGGCGCTTTTACATCATTTTTCGACCGCGTGTCACCTCAATATCGAGGTCCGTGATCTTTTTTCTCAGCGTATTGCGGTTGATTCCCAGAAGGTCTGCACATTTCGCCTGATTNCCAGCGGTNGCGGCAAGGGCGATCTCGATCAACGGGGCTTCGATCTCGCGCAGGATACGGGCNTANAGCCCGGGGGGCGGCAGCATNGATCCGTGCTGGTCAAAGTANCNCTGNAGGTGACGTTCGACCGACGCGCCGAGCTTTTCGGTATTGGCCTGCGCGCGCAGCGGTTCGGGGTCGGGTTGCGCCCCCAGCACATGCTCTGCCTCGGATTGGGTGATTTCGGGCGCGCGGCTGGTCAGCGCCAGTTGCCGCATCGCGTGTTCCAACTGTCGCACNTTGCCGGGCCATTGATAGTTGGCAAAGACCTTCGCCGCCCCTTCGGACAGGGCGCGCGGCGCGGTATTGCCGGTTTCGGACCGTTCAAGGAAATGCGCGGCAAGCAAGGCAATATCATCCACGCGGTCGCGCAGCGCGGGCACATGCAGCGTCGCCCCCGANAGACGATAATACAGATCGCGCCGTAGGGTGCCCGCNTTCATCGCGGCGGCCAGATCCGATTGGCTGGTGGCAAGGAACCGCGGCGCATGTTCGCCGGGCGTGTCCATCATGCGTGCGATACGGGCCTGAATCTCTTCCGAGAAATCNCCGATCTCGTCAATCAGCAGCGTCCCGCCGCGGACCCNCGCCAAGACACGNGTCGGGCCTTCAAGGTCTTGCAACTCGGCCGAGATGACGGTGACAAAGGGCAGGTTCCGCCGGTCCGAAAAATCGTGGATCGCCTTGCCAATCAGCGACTTTCCTGTGCCGGATTCGCCCCAGATCAACACCGGCAGATCCGTGTTCATCACCCGCGCCACCACGCGGTAGAGCGCCTGCATCACCGGCGTGCGCCCCACCAGCGGCAGATCATCGCGGTCCCCATCGCTGTCAGAGCTNGTCTGCGCCGGACGNCGNGNNGGNCCNCTGCGNTCNAGNGCGCGGGCNGTNCGTTTCATCAGGTCAGGCAGNTCGAAAGGCTTGGGCAGGTAGTCATAGGCTTCCGCCTCTGCCGCCTTGATCGCGGTCATGATGGTGTTCTGCGCCGAGATCACGATGACGGGCAAACCGGGGCGGTCCTGCGCGATCTTGGGCAGCATCTCGAGCCCATTNCCGTCGGGCATCACCACATCCGAGATCACAACGTCGCCTTTGCCCTCGCCCACCCAACGCATCAGGGTNGTCAGGCTGGATGTCGCGTGCACCTTGCAGCCCGCGCGGGTCAGTGCCTGTGTCAGAACGGTGCGGATTGTGCGGTCGTCATCAGCGACCAGAACGGTGCCATCCATCGTTAATTCTCCTGATCGGAAGCGGTATTTTCAATTTGGGTCTTATCGGCCCGCGGCAGTGAGATGCGGAACACGGTCTTGCCGGGCACAGAATCCACCGTGATCCAGCCGCCGTGGTCGGAAATGATCTTGCTCACCAGCGCCAGCCCCAGCCCGGTGCCGTTCTCGCGCCCGGATACGAAGGGTTCGAACACGTCAGCGCGGATCGCCTCTGGTAGACCGGGGCCGTCGTCGATGACTTCGATCTGCAAGGGCAACGATTGCGCCGTGCCGTCGGATCGGCGCATGCGGAACGAATGTTCATAGTAGCTGTGCAACCGGATCGTCCCGCCCGAGGGGCCTGCCGCCTCTGACGCGTTCTTGATC
>NZ_NHBI01000063.1:0-42756 GCF_002167505.1 Sulfitobacter sp. TMED3
GCCCTGTTTGCCGCCCTTGATACCGCAGAGGCGCAGATCAAACCGGCGATGGAGGCACAGGATTTCGGCACAGCCATGTCCGCGATGGCGTCCTTGCGCGGCCCGATTGATGCTTTCTTTGACGCGGTGCAGGTGAACTCTGATAATGCGACGGTCCGGCGCAACCGGTTGAACCTGCTCAGCCGTATCCGCACGATCTGTAGCTCGGTCGCGGATCTGACGAAAATCGACGGGTAACGCAGCAGACCCGACACGTGGGCAAGGCGATCACGCCTTGCCACACCACGGCGAAAGCCTATGCTGCGCAGGAACCAAAAGGTGCCGCAGTGCAGAAAGCCGCCATGACAACCCTTGTGACCCAAACCGCCCCCATTGCGAATGATACGCATGGGGGGCGTGCGAAATGTCTGCAACGTCTGGTCCGTCTTGATCTGCCGGTGCCGCGCACCGTGGCGCTGCCCTTTGATGTCGTGCTCGAGATCGCGCAGGGGCAGATCCCCGATCTGCAAGCGGTCGCTGATGAATTCCCCCAAGACGCGCTGCTATGCGTGCGCCCCTCTAGCCAGGACCCGGATTGGGGCGGGCCGGGGGCGGTGATGAACATCGGCATGAACGATGACCGCTATGCCGACTATTGCGAACGCATGGGCGAGGGGCCCGCATCGGCGCTTTATACCCGTTTCGTGCAATCCTATGCCGTCAATGTGGCGCGGCTGGACCCCGATATGTTCGACGACGTCGAAGGCGACGGGCGCGAGGCGCTGCTGCAATCCCTGCGCGCCTACGAGCTTGAGACCGAAGAAAGCTTTCCCCAGGACCGTGTGACCCAGTTGACCGCCGTGCTTAGTTCCATGGCGCGGGCGTGGGAGGGCACCTCGGCGCGGCTGTTGCGCCAGGCCAAGGGGGCACCTGCAGATGCGGGGCTGGGCCTGATCGTGCAGCAGATGGTGTTCGGTGTGGGCACGGGGATTTGCGGCTCCGGCGTGTTGCAACTGGTGGACAGCACCACCGGCCTGCCACAGATCACCGGGCGGTACCTGAGCCAGTCGCAGGGGCGCGACGCCTTGCAGGACACCGCCGATGCGCTTTACCTGACGCGCGATCCACGCGGCCCGTCGCTTGAGGAACACGCCCCCGAAGCTTTCGAGATGCTCAAACAGCACGCGGCGCTGATGCGGGTGCGGCTGCGCGCCGAGATGCAGGTGGAATTCGTCATCTCTGACGGAGAGTTGTTTATCCTTGATGGCGTGCGCGTGTCGCGGTCCTCGCGGGCGGCGGTGCGGATCGCGGTGGCGCTGGCGGACGAAGGGATCATCCCCCGCGAAGAGGCGCTGATGCGTGTCCAGCCCCGCACCCTGACAGAGCTGTTGCACCGGCAGGTTGACCCACGGGTGAAACGCGATGTGATCGGGCGCGGCATTGCCGCCAGCCCCGGTGCCGCCACCGGCCGGATCGTGTTCAACGCGAATGACGCGCAAGCCAGTGCCGCACGGGGCGAGAAATGTATTCTGGTGCGCCGCGAAACCTCGCCCGAGGATATTCGCGGGATGCACGCCGCCCAAGCCGTGCTGACCGAACGCGGTGGCATCACCAGCCACGCCGCGGTGATCGGGCGGGGCATGGGCTTGCCCTGCGTCGTCGGCGCCTCGTCGATGCGGTTCGATCTGGTCAAGGGGGTGATCACGGCCCCTGACGGGCGGATGTTCAAGGCAGGCGATGAAATCACCCTCGACGGCACCTCGGGAGAGGTGCTGTGCGGGGCCGCGGATATGCTTGAGCCGCTGCTGGACGCGACCTTCCAAAAGCTCATGTCCTGGGCCGAAGACGCGGCCGACATCGGGATACGTGCCAATGCCGACACCCCTGCCGACGCGCAAACCGCGCGCAATTTCGACGCGCAGGGGATCGGGCTGTGCCGGACAGAGCATATGTTCTTTGACCCCAGCCGCCTGACCGTGATGCGCGAGATGATCTTTGCCGATACCAGCGAAGGCCGCCGCGCCGTGCTAGAACGCTTGCTGCCAATGCAACGCGATGATTTCATTCAGCTTTTCCGCATCATGCAGGGTCAGCCGGTGTGCATCCGTCTGTTCGATCCGCCCTTGCACGAATTCCTGCCTTCGACCCGCACCGGTCAACGCGATCTGGCCGAGGCGCTGGATTTGCCGCTGTCCAACGTGACCCGGCGGATTGAGGCTATGACCGAATATAACCCGATGCTCGGCCTGCGCGGCGTGCGTCTTGGCGTGACGGTGCCCGAAATCTACGAGATGCAGGCCCGTGCGATCTTTGAGGCTACGATCGAAGCCAGCCGCGATGGCGACCCCGTGGTGCCCGAGATCATGATCCCGCTTGTTTCAGCCAAACGCGAGGTTGAGCTGATCAAGGCCAGCGTCGACAAGATCGCAACGGCTGTGAAATCCGAACGCGGCGCGACCTTTACCTACCGTTTGGGCGTGATGGTCGAAACACCCCGTGCCGCCCTGCGCGCCGGAGAGATTTCGCCCCATTGTTCCTTCCTCAGTTTCGGGACAAACGACCTGACGCAGATGACCTATGGGTTGAGCCGCGATGACGCGGGACGGTTCATGTCGACCTACGTGCAGCAGGGCGTTTTCCCCGAAGATCCGTTCCATATGCTGGACCGTGATGGCGTCGGAGAGTTGCTTCAGCTTGGTGCCGCGCGGGGGCGGGAAGCACAACCTGGGATTACCTTGTCGATCTGCGGAGAGCACGGCGGCAACCCCGAATCGATTGCTTTTTGCCGTGCAGCGGGATTTGACTACGTTTCTTGCTCACCTTTCCGTGTTCCGGTCGCCAGATTGGCGGCGGCGCAGCTCGCAATCGCGGACAAGATCGGGTAGTTTTGCGCGGCTGATCGCCTATATGTTGTTTTCCTGTGCGGGTTCCCGCGCAGGCGGTTTCGGCAGGGTTTACGCTTGGTGCCAGTTTGGGTAGGGGGCGCTGTCCGAAACTACTTGCGAGGCGCTCAATGCGTTCTTTTCAGAAATTCTCGTCCTGCGCTCTGCTGGCGCTGTCTTTGCTTGCTCCTGCCGTGGCGTCCGCCAGCCCGCAACAGGCCAAAGCACTGGCTGACATCGAAGCCAAAGGGCTGCGCTCTGTCGGGTCGGAACGTCTGGAGAGCATGATCGCATCGAACAACGCAAGCGAGGTGGAGTTCACGCGCGCATGGCTGGCCGAACAGCCGAAAGCATCGGGCGGCGAACAATGGCGCTGTCTGGCAGAGGCGCTGTACTTTGAAGCGCGCGGCGAGACGGTGAAGGGCCAGTTCGCTGTGGCCGAAGTGATCATGAACCGTGTGAAGTCCGCGCAGTTTCCCGGGTCTTTGTGCAGCGTGATCAATCAGGGGACAGGCCGCAAGTACCAGTGCCAGTTCACCTACACCTGCGATGGCAATGCCGAAGTGATCGCCGAACCGCGCGCCTATGCGCAGGTTGGCAAGGTCGCGCGGGCGGTTCTGGACGGCAAGGCACCATCGCTGACCGGCGGGGCAACGTATTATCATACCACCGCCGTAAGCCCCCGTTGGTCGCGCGTCTTTACCCGCACCACCAAGATCGGCGTGCACATGTTCTATCGTGACGGCGTTCAGACCGCGTCGAACTAAGCGGCGTTTCTGTCGTCTTTGACGGCTGGCCAGCCGTGTCTGGCTTTGGTACATCCGCGCAAACGGTCTAGGATCGTTTGCGAGTGAGACAAGCAAAGGCCCAAACCCATGACAAGTGACACGCGGCTTGCCTTTGCGCACCCGTCCGAACGCGCTGCTGCGACGGCGGGGCCTGAACCTCTGGACCGGATTTCCCTGCGCGATCATATCGTTGAGGTCGAGATCGGCGCCTTTCAGGCCGAACGTGGTGTAACGCAGCGCATCTGTTTCAATGTCGTCGTCGAGGTGCAGCCGCTGACCGGCCCCGTGGACGACGATGTGGACCGTATCCTGTCCTACGACCGCGTGACCGAAGCTATCGCCTATGAGCTGTCGGACGAACGGCTGAACCTGCTCGAGACGCTGGCCGAACGGGTCGCGGATCGTATCCTGCTGGAACGGCAGGCGATGCGGGTGTTTGTGCGCATCGAAAAGCTGGACCGTGGCCCCGGTGCTTTGGGCGTCGAGATCGTGCGCGCCCGTGATGATACCCCCGACAGTCAGGCCGAAGCGCGCGAGGTGCCACACCCCGAGCTGGTCTATCTGAGCAATGATGCCATCGCCTCGCCGCATCTGGCGGGGTGGCTGGACCAGTTGCACCAGATGGGGCGGCCCTTGATCCTATGTGTCGGCGCTTCGGACACCGCCGCGCCGCAGGTCGGGCATAAAATGGCGCAGCGCCGCATTGATCTGCTGGCGATTGAACAGAANGCCTGGGTGCTGGCCGCAAAGGATGATCGCTGNGTTGTNGTGGCGACGCGGACAGAGCTGGATTGGGCNATGAAGAACGGCCAGACGAGNGTTTGGGCNCCGTCGAAGATCGTGCTTGATAGCGTGGATACCCCCTCGGCGCAGCCGCGCGATGCCGTGGCCCTGGCCGCGTGGTTCGCCGCCAGTTTCGACGCGACAGAGATGTTGGTGATCGGGGCGGACCTGCCGGCTGACGCCTCTGTTCCGCTGCGCGCCGTNGCGGTGGACCANGNCAGGCTGTGAGACATGACCGATTATTTNCGACCTCTCGTCCAGATCGGCCCCGCGCGGCCTGACACNGCGNTGTCTCTCGCNGGGGGGTGGGGCTGGTTCACCCATGCCGAGGTCTTGTCGCGCAGCACGCCGCCNCGNGTTGTNCCCGCGGCCGATATCCCGGCNANCGTGATGGCANGGCTGACCGCGCCCNGACCCGCGATGGCAGGGCTGACGCTGGACCGCCCGCGCATCATGGGCATTCTGAACACGACGCCCGATAGTTTCTCGGACGGGGGGCAGCATAATGCCGTGCCCGATGCGCTGCGCGTCGCNCAANAGATGGTNGCCGCCGGCGCGGATATTCTGGACATTGGCGGCGAGTCCACGCGCCCCGGCGCGGATTTTGTGCCCGTCTCCGAAGAGATCACGCGCACCNCTCCNGTCATCGCCGCATTGCGGGGGGCGGGGATGCACACGCCGATCTCTATCGATACCCGCAAGGCCGCCGTGGCCGAGGCCGCGGTCAGCGCTGGTGCCAATCTGGTAAACGACGTGTCNGGNTTCACNTNTGATCCCGCCCTNGGNCCNCTGTGTCAAAAACTGGCGCTGCCGGTTTGCGTTATGCATGCCCAAGGCGATCCCGCGACCATGCATCTGGACCCACAGTATGATAACGTGCTGCTTGATGTTTTTGACGCGCTGGAGCGGCAGATCAGCATGCTGGAGGCATCAGGCATCCCGCGGGGGGCCATTCTGGCGGACCCGGGCATCGGGTTTGGCAAGACGCAGGATCACAATCTGGCTCTGCTGGCGCGGCTGAGCCTGTTTCACGCTTTGGGGACGCCTATCCTGCTAGGCGTTTCGCGCAAACGGTTCATCGGAACGATCGGCAACGCGCCGCAGGCACAGGACCGCGCGCCGGGGTCGATCGCCGTGGCGCTTGCAGGATTGGGGCAGGGTGTGCAAATGATCCGTGTGCATGACGTNGACGACACCCGCCAAGCGGTCGCTCTGTGGCATGCCGCATATTTTGGGAGCATTTTATGACAAAATTATTTGGAACAGACGGTATTCGCGGAAAGGCCAATGTGCATCCGATGACAGCCGAGGTCGCCCTGAAAATCGGGGCCGCTGTGGGGCGCTATTTTAGCGCNGGTCGTGACGGTGTGCACCGTGTGGTGATTGGTAAGGACACGCGGTTGTCGGGCTATATGTTCGAAAACGCGCTGACGGCGGGGCTGACGTCCTCGGGGATGAATGTGCTGCTGCTGGGGCCGGTGCCCACGCCTGCGGTCGGGCTGCTGACGCGGTCGATGCGGGCTGATCTGGGGGTGATGATCTCGGCCAGNCACAATCCGGCGACGGACAATGGCATCAAGTTCTTCGGCCCNGACGGNTTCAAGCTGAGCGACGCTGTNGANGCAGAGATCGAGGCGCTGATCGAAGGCGGNGTGGAGTTGAACCCCGCCGANAANATNGGCCGTGCCAAGCGGATCGATGACGGGCGGTTCCGCTATGTCGAGCGGGTNAAGTCATCGTTCCCGCGCCAGATGCGTCTGGACGGGCTGAAGGTCGTGATCGACTGCGCCAATGGGGCCGCACACCGCGTCGCCCCCGAAACCCTGTGGGANNTNGGGGCCGAGGTGATCGAGATTGGCGTGTCGCCGAACGGNTTCAACATCAACGAGAANTGCGGCTCGACCCACCCCGAACGNGCNGCAGCGGCNGTGGTNGAGCACGGTGCCCATGTGGGCATTTGTCTGGATGGCGACGCGGACCGCGTGATCCTGATTGACGAAACCGGCAAGGTCGGTGACGGGGATCAATTCATGGCCCTTATGGCGTCCCGTTGGGCGGCCGAAGACCGGCTGGCCAATGGCGCCTTGGTNGCCACCGTGATGAGCAACCTTGGCCTTGAANACTTCTTGCAGGGCAAGGGGCTACGGCTTGAGCGGACNTCNGTCGGCGACCGCTATGTGGTCGAGCGGATGCGCGAAGGCGGGTTCAATCTGGGCGGCGAGCAATCGGGCCATATCGTCATGACNGANCACGCCACCACGGGTGACGGTCTGATGGCGGGGCTGCAGTTTCTGGCAGAGATGATCCGGTCGGAAAAGACCTCGTCCGAGCTGCTGAATAACTTTGAACCCGTGCCGCAACTNCTTAAGAACGTNAGGTTTTCNGCCGGTCAGGTGCCGTTGGAAGACGCGCAGGTGCAAGGGGCCATCGCACAGGCCGANGCCGATCTGGCCGGTCAGGGGCGTTTGCTGATCCGCAAATCCGGCACCGAGCCGCTGGTNCGTGTGATGGCAGAACATGAAGACGCGCAGCTGATGGANCGNGCNGTCGATTCCGTGGTGGATGCGGTCACGGCGGCTGTCGCACCTTAANCTGATCGCAGGGTNGCTGGCGGGGGTGTCCTGCGCGGCGGCCCTGCCGCACCCTCGCGGGACGCGTCGCCTGCGGTGGCTGTGGGATGCCTTCGGCGAGGATTTAGAGCCATTTGGAAGCTAGGCGCGNGTGNGGGTGAACAGNCGGCGGAANGCGCCATATTGGCTGAGTGCGACGCCCGANAGGATCAGNNCCATCGCGTAGAGCAGGGATGGCGGCAGCGGTTCNTTCAGCAAGAGCGCGCCGAGGCAGACGGACCAGACGGGGACTTGGTAGTTCACCAGTGACATAAACACCGGGCCTGCGCTGCGGATCACCAGCACGCGAAGGAAGTTCGCGGCGGCGGTGGGGATCAGGCCCAGAAACGCCAGCGCCGCGAAGATGGACGGCGAGGGGCGGGGCGGTAGACCTTCGATGATGATCGCCATGGGAACGGTGATGCAGGTGGCAATGATCAGCAGGATGGTCGCAAGACCGATCGCGTCCACCGCGGACAGGCGGCGCATGATGATCGAGCTGGTGGCGTAGCACCCCGCCGCTCCCAGGCAGGCCAGACGCCCCTGGGTTTCAAGCGCGGTGCCNGTGCTTTCAAAGGCTTGCGCGCCGATCAGGATGACAACGCCGANAAAGCCCAGGGCAAANCCGATCACCTTGCGCGNGCTCATCGCTTCGCCCGGAACGAAGAAATGCGCAAGCGGCAGGATGATCAGCGCCGTCGCGGCCATGGTCACCCCCGCAAAGCCCGAGGTGACATATTGCTGACCCCANGCGAGCAGGCTGAACGGCACGGCAGAGCTNGCGGCACCGATNAAGATNACGGCCGCGATATCGCCGCGGGTGGGGGATTGGGTAAAGAGCCGAAAGCCGCGCAGACCCCAGATAACGATCATCACGGTGGCCGCGAACCCGACACGTGTGGCCGCGATCCAGAAGGGTGGCATTTCAGTCAGGGCGATTTCGGTCACCAGAAACGTGCCTCCCCAGATGAAGGCAAGCAGCAGGATCATCAGCCAGCTGGATTTGGTGATCTGGGGCGCGTCCGGCATGACATATCCTGTGGGAAANCTCGGCCCGCCAGATGTGACAGCCGGNTGCGCAAAAGAAAAGGCCCGGTGCAGAACCGGGCCTTTNCACATCGCTGCATCGGCGATCAGTTCTTGGATTTGTCGACCATCTTGCCGGCAGAGATCCAGGGCATCATTTCGCGCAGCTTGCCGCCGACGACTTCGATCTGATGTTCGTCATTGGCGCGACGCGAGGATTTCAGCGTGGGCTGACCGACGGAGTTTTCCAGCATGAAGTCACGCACGAATTTGCCCGACTGGATGTCGCTGAGAACGGCNTTCATGCGCGCTTTGGTCTCGTCGTAGGGCAGGATGCGCGGGCCGGAGACGTATTGGCCGTATTCCGCTGTGTTCGAGATCGAGTAGTCCATGTTGGCGATGCCGCCTTCATAGATCAGGTCAACGATCAGCTTGGTTTCGTGCAGNCATTCGAAATAGGCCATTTCGGGCTCGTAGCCGGCTTCGACCAGTGTTTCNAAGCCGCAGCGGATCAGTTCAACGATACCGCCGCACAGAACAGCCTGTTCGCCGAACAGATCGGTTTCACATTCTTCNCGGAAGTTGGTTTCGATGATGCCGGACCGGCCGCCACCGATGGCGGAGCAGTAGGACAGGCCGATTTCCAGCGCTTTGCCGGTGGCGTCGGTGTCTACCGCAACCAGGCAAGGCACGCCGCCGCCTTTGGTGTATTCGCCGCGCACAGTGTGGCCCGGGCCTTTGGGGGCCATCATGATCACATCAACGCCGGGTTTGGGTTCGATCAGGCCGAAGTGGACGTTCAACCCGTGGGCGAATGCGATCGCAGCGCCTTCGCGGATGTTGTCGTGCACGTATTTCTTGTAGGTTTCAGCCTGCANTTCGTCGGGCATGGTGAACATGATCACATCGGCCCAAGCTGCTGCTTCTGCGATTTCCATGACTTTCAGGCCTTCGCCTTCNGCNTTCGCTTTCGAAGCGGAGCCTTCGCGCAGCGCAACGACGAGGTTTTTCGCNCCGGANTCNCGCAGGTTCAGCGCGTGGGCGTGGCCCTGGGAGCCATAGCCGAGGATGGCGACTTTCTTGTCCTTGATCAGGTTCACATCGCAGTCACGGTCGTAATAAACGCGCATTGGGGCGTCCTTTCGGGTTCGTTGAAATCTAGGGAGACCATATCGAAGCTGGTGCGAGATGCTATTGCGGAATTGTGAGTTTATTTGGCAAAATGAAGATGGTAATGCGCNGTATGCGGTAAAAATGGAAAAATCATGCTTGATGATATGGATCGACGACTTCTGCGCCACTGGCAGGCGGATGCGGGGCTGTCGCCGGCGGAGTTGGCCGACCTTACGGGGTTAACTGCGGGTAAGGTGTCGCGGCGGATCACGCGCATGCAGGAAGCCGGAATTGTGCAGGGGGTGGCGGCTGTCATCGATTGGGCAGCATTGGGCTACACGGTCGAGGTGTCCTTGCGGATCACCTTGGACAAGACGCAGGGCANTGCCTTTGACCGCTTTCTTGAAGAGGCACGCNAACTGCCTGAGGTGATCGAGCTCCAGACCTTTCTGGGACGGGTGGATGTGCGCCTATCGGTAATTGCGCGGGATATGGCGCATTATCAGCAGATTTACCGGGAGGGTATTCTGACCTTGCCGCATATTGCCGATATCGAGGCGCTGATGCATGTGGCGCGGATCAAGTCAGAGGAGGCGTTACCGCTATGATCACGCTGGATGAGGTGGACCACCGGCTGATCCGGTCGCTTGNNCGNGATGCNACACAAAGNGCCGGTGCCNTGGGGCGTCATCTGGGGCTGTCGCAGCCTGCCACTTGGCGGCGGATCAAACGGTTGGAGGAGGCAGGCATCCTGCGCGGCAAGAGGTTGCGCTTGAACCGGGAGGCATTGGGGTTCGGCGTCACCGTCTTTCTTGGCGTCAAGCTTGCGACCAAGGGGCGGGTTAGCCTGGAGGATTTCGAACGCGCCGTCAGTGCCATCCCCGAGGTCCAAACGGTGGAGCATGTTCTGGGGCTATATGACTACCGTTTACGAGTTGTTGCGCGGGATCTGGCGGATTTCGAACGGGTCCTGCGGCGGCGGATCATGACCCTGCCGGGGGCGGGGGCGGTCGAGGCAAATGTGCTTCTAAGCGAGGAACGACTGACCGGACCNTTGGGCCTGTGACTTTACCGCGCGAGGGGCTATGTTCGCNCGAAACCATCAGGAGGATATCATGCCCGCTTTGCTAAATTCAGTTGACCCGGAAGGGCTTGAAGAGTTTTCGGTCGTGTTCACCGACCGGTCCTTGAACCATATGAGCGCNGTGTTCCAAGAGGTCATGCGCGACATCAGCNCTNTGCTCAAGGACGTNTACAAGGCCGATGCCGTGGCTGTCGTCCCCGGGGGCGGCACCTACGGGATGGAGGCGGTCGCCCGTCAGTTCGCACGGGGGGCCGAGGTGCTGGTCGTGCGCAACGGCTGGNTTTCCTATCGGTGGAGCCAGATCATCGANANCGGCGATCTGACCGGCAATGCCACCGTCATGAAGGCGCAGATGCAGGGCAACAGCACGCCCGCGCCCTTTGCCCCNAGCCCGATTGATGACGTTNTCAAAGCNATCGAGNCGCANAAGCCGCAGGTGGTTTTCGCACCTCATGTGGAGACCAGTGCGGGGGTGATCCTGCCCGATGACTATATCAAGCAGATGGCAGANGCGGCCCATGCCGTCGGCGCGCTGGTGGTGCTGGATTGCATCGCGTCGGGCTGCGCATGGGTGGATATGAAGGCGCTTGGCGTCGACGTATTGCTNTCNGCGCCGCAAAAGGGCTGGAGCGCTTCGCCCTCTGCCGGGCTGGTCATGATGTCGGATCGCGCNGTTGCACGCATGGGAGAGACAACATCGGACAGTTTTGCCATCGATCTGGCCAAGTGGCATAGCATTATGAAAGCCTATGAANATGGNGGCCACGCCTATCANGCGACCATGCCGACCGATGCGCTACGNCAATTCCGCGATACCATGCTTGAGACGAAATCCTACGGGTTTGACCGTCTGAAAGAGGCGCAGTGGCGTCTGGGGGATTCNGTGCGCAAGATGCTGGCGGAGAGGGGCGTTACCTCTGTCGCGGCGGAAGGTTTTGGCGCGCCGGGGGTGGTGGTGAGCTATACTGCGGATCCCTCCGTGCAAAACGGCAAGGCCTTTGCTGCCGAAGGGATGCAGATCGCCGCTGGTGTGCCNTTGATGTGTGACGAGCCGGAGGATTTCCAGACCTTCCGTCTGGGGCTGTTCGGTCTGGATAAGCTNTACGACGTGGATGCCACGCTGGCGCGGTTGGCNGCCGTGGTCGATAAGGTACTGTAAATNAAGGCGCGCGGCAGGTCAGCCCTGCCGCATNCCCAANCCCATCTCCATCANCATGCGCCGTACGGGGGGCAGGGCNTATAGCGCGCTGAGCCCTTTGGCACGNGCATCGCGGGCCAGNGGCGTTGTCGCCTGACTGGCGCGGTTCAAGAGGTCGATGCCGCGCAAGCGCAGNTGAATGTCGCCAAAACGCGCCTTGTGATAGGCGTCCAGCATGTGCTGGCTGCCCAGATCAGCGCCGTGCTTTTGCGCCAGTTCCAGCAGCGTTGCGATGTCTTGCAGCGACATGTTCAACCCCTGAGCGCCAATGGGGGGCATCACATGGGCGGCTTCTGCAATCAGGGCGATGCGTTCCGCCGAGAGACGCGCGGCATGCTGGCTGATGATTGGCCAGATCGCCCGTTCGGAGGCCAGCGTCAACGGGCCGAGCACATGGGCACTGCGGTCGGTCGCGGCTTGGGAAAACGCATCTGCGTCAAGCGCCATCCGCGCAAGGCAGGACGCGCCGTCATCCATCCACACCACGGCAGAGCAGGGCAGACCGTCGCGATCGGGCAGGGGTACAAGGGTGAAGGGGCCCCCGCTGCGGTGCACCTCGGTCGACACGTTTTCATGCGGGATCGGGTGTGTCACGGCAAAGGCAAGCGCCTTCTGGCCATAGCTTTGGCGGGTCACCTCAATACCGGCAGCGTCGCGCATGGGGCTGTCGCGCCCGTCTGCGGCAATCACGAGCTTGGTCGAAATTTTCGTGCCATCGCTGAGGCTTACGCGTGCGCCGGTGGTGCGGGTGAACAAGCTTGTGGTTGCGGTGCCGGGGCGGAAATCGACGTTCGGCAAAGCCTCTAGCCGCTCCAGAAGCGCGCGCCTTAGCAGCCAGTTCGGGAAGTTCCAGCCGAAAGGTTGGTCCGAAATATCGGAAGCATCAAAAGCGCGGCTGATCACCGGTGCATCGCCGTCACCGCCCGCATCCACAATACGCATCACCTGCAAAGGTGCCGCATGGTCTTCCAGATGGGCCCAGATGCCCGCTGCCTCAAGCACGCGGCGCGCCGGTTGCAGCATCGCGGTAGAGCGCATGTCGGCCCCTTTCGCCGCACCATCGGTGACGGGGGGCGTGGGGTCGACGCAGACNACGTTGAAACCCGCNGTGCCGAAAGCCGCTGCTGCCGTCAAACCGGCAATGCCGCCGCCCGAAATCAAGATATCACATGCCATCGTCATGCCCGTCAGTTAGCCCGTGATCTGTGCAAGAAAAGCCGAAAGATCATCGGTGTGGAAATGGATATGCGGCGCGGGCGCGGGGTGCTCGGCCACATGGACGGTGCCCATCCCCATGTCATGCGGGGCGATCAGGTTGCGGGGGTCGTCCTCGAACATCACGGCGGTGGTTGGNGTCAATGCGTCGGCGGCAAATATCAGGTCGTAGGCGGCGCGTTCGGGTTTGGGTAAAAATGANGCGTGTTCAACGCCGTAGATGGCATCGAACAGGCCCGACAGCCCCCGTGCGGCAATGACTTTTTCGGCGTAGGGGGCAGTGCCGTTGGTNNAGATGATCCGGCGCCCCGGCAGGGCGGCGATCCGCGCGGCNAGCAGAGGATCGGGGATCAGCGCGTCAAAGGAGATCTCGTGCACCTCGTGCAGATAGGGGCCGGGATCAAGGTCGTGTTCGCGCATCAGCCCGGCCAGCGTGGTGCCGTAGGTGTGCCAATAATGTCTGCGCAGATAATCCGCGCGCTGCTCATCGACGTTCAAGGCGGTCATCACCCAATGCGTCATCCGCTGTTCAATCTGGTCAAACAGGCGGGCGGATGGCGGGTATAATGTGTTATCAAGGTCAAAGACCCACGTATTCACATGAGAGAAAGAGGCGTGTGGCATGGGGACTTGCTACGCTGACCAGATGATCTGCGCAAGATCACGGGGTTGCGCAATTGGACGCGGGGGCTAAGGTGCCGGAGCCTTTTGAAAGAGAACCAATGACGACGCCACGCTCCGGACCCACAGACGCCTATTCCATGATCCTGGACGCGATTGACGTGGGCACCTATCGCCCCGGTGATCGGTTGGTGGAAAGCGAATTGGCCGAACGCTTCGGTGTCTCGAGAACGCCGGTTCGTGAAGCATTACAACGGCTTGAGACGCAATCCTTGCTCGCGCGGGACGGGCGGAGCCTGATCGTTGCATCNTTGGACCACAATCAGGTGGCCGAACTTTACGTCGTACGCGGCGAGTTGGAGGGGTTGGCCGCGCGGCTTGCCGCCCGTCACGCCACCGCTGAAGAAGTCCGCGTATTGCGCGAAATGGTCNAGGAAGACGACGCTTTTCGCGACAATCCAGCGGCGTTGGCGCGTGCGAACCGCCGATTTCACAAACAAATTCATCTCGCGTCGCACAACCGGTATCTGGTGCAGCAACTTGATCTGGTGCACCGGTCCATGGCGCTGATGGCGACATCGTCACTGGCCGTGGATGGGCGCGGTGCGATCGCGCAGGATGAACATGACCGCATTGTTCAGATGATCGAACAGCGTGACGAAGATGGTGCGGATGAAGCATTGCGCACGCATATTTCTGTCGCCTTCATGACGCGGCTCAAGCAAGAAGCGGCGCAGCGCAAAGACGAAGGCTAGGGTGGACGAAGTGGGGAGGCCGTAGACCCAATGGGGCTGGATTTATGTGGTACGCCATGTTCGGTCTTGTCCCAATAGAACGGCGTGACCACGAATTCATATAGCGCCTTATAGGCAGCGAAAGAGCCGAGTATAAAGTAAAATGGCAGGGTGATTGCCCAGGGTATAAGGTGGCGATGCTGCGGACCCGAAACCGCNGTCATCGCGACAGATATATTGAGGATTTCCGCGAAGAGGAAATATCCGAAAAGCCCGTAGAACACATCNGCGCCCAGTGTTGTNTGGACAGGATGCGCCGCGCCGAACAGCGGTAGNCANAANGACCAGAGCAGGGGGGCAAAGATNAACTGGCAGAACGTCGCGAGGAACANTACCTGCACGCCCANAAANCGAATAAGCCCGACATCACGGATCAGTTGGANGGGGGCACGGCTGTGCACGACCCATGTNATCAAGAAGCCTTTCAGCCATCGTGACCTTTGTTTGATCCACGGCCACGCACGAAAATTGGCCTCTTCGTAAGTGACAGTNGGCAGCAGGTCGGTTTTATANCCATGCCGNGCGAGGCGGACGCCAAGATCNGCATCTTCNGTGACGTTATGGGCGTCCCAGCCCCGCAGCTTCTCCAAAGCGGCGCGGCGGAAAAATAATGTGGTGCCGCCGAGGGGAATGATCAGCCCCAGATGCGCGACACCGGGTAGGATCACGCGCCACCAAGTTGCATATTCTAGCGTGAAACAGCGCGAGATCCAGTTGGTGCGCGCATTGTAAAAATCCAGAACGCCTTGCACACAAGCGACGTTTTTGTGAGCCTGATCAAAGTGTTGTACAACGCGGTTGATCTGGTCGGCCTCCGGCGCGTCCTCGGCATCCCACACGCCGATAATACTGCCGCTGCAAAATTCCAGCGCGTAGTTCAGGGCACGGGGTTTGGTGCGCAGTTTGCCTGCTTGGGGTACTTCGATCACGTCGAACCAAAAGGGCAGTTCGGTGCGCGCGATGGTGTTGCGGGTCATTTGATCGCCTTCCTCAAGCACCAGAACGATCTGCAACAGCGCCTTGGGATAGCTGAGCTGCGACAGGCGTGCGATCAAGGCGCTGGCAATCTCCTCCTCATGCAGAAGAGGGACGAGAACCGATACCTTTGGCCATCGTGTCGGGGCCGATGGCGGAGCGGGGTCTGAAAGCAGTGGTGTGTTACCCCACAGGCAGCGCGCCAGAAAGGCCGACAGACGTAGCGTCATGATCATCGTACTGCAGAACAATGCCCATAGAACAAACGCCGTAAACGTCACCGCGGGGAGTAACGCGAACAGCATGCTCGCGACAAAAATGACACCGGCGGCCCCAATACGCCGGCGCGGCCCGGCAACCCGCCATGTTCGGCAGCTTTCATGAGGGGGCACACGCTCCGCCGCGCGTTTGGCCAGCTCGGACCCGTAAAGCGCGGTGATCTGACGGTTGATCTGCGCGGGTTCTGCCAGCACCGGTACGATGTCCAGATCGCTGTTGCCGAAGGCCTCATGCGCAAGGGTATGAAGGGTATCCGGCCGGCTGGTCGCGACAAACAGCGTTTGTCCCATCCGCCGCCACGGCACAATCTTATGGTGCAAGCTGGCTTCGGCAGACAGATGGCGCGCAAGCACCGGTTTGGGCGGGTCTGCGTCAAGGTCGACCTGCTGGATCTGGTGTTGCAGTGCCAGTGCTTTGGTCACTTCACTGCGCGAGACAAGCCCTTGAGCCAGAAGGATTTCCCCAAGCGGTGCATCCAGATCGCGCTGCGCTTCAAGTGCGTGAACCAGATCGGCCTGATCGATCAACCCTGCGTCGACCAATATGCGCCCCAAGGGACGATAGCGCCCGCGCACACGCGCGGGACTGGGTGCTTTCAGATCTAATCCGAGGTTGCTCAACGGGCGAATCCCTTCCTGTCGGAATGGGACCACCTTGGGAGAGATGCCTTAATGGGATGTTAATTGCGGATGAAGAGAACGCCCGCAATTGTCAGGTTTAGCTGGCCCGCTCTGCCATCGCCGCGGCGAAGCGTTCAAACAGATAGAAACTGTCTTGCGGGCCGGGGCTCGCTTCGGGGTGGTGCTGAACGGACCAGACGGGCCGCCCCTCCATCCGGATGCCGCAGTTGGAGCCGTCAAACAACGACTGATGGGTTTCAACCACTCCGCTTGGCAGGCTTTGCGCATCGACGGCAAACCCATGGTTCATCGAAGTGATTTCGACCTTGCCGGTATCAATGTCCTTAACGGGGTGGTTCGCGCCGTGGTGACCGTGACCCATTTTGACCGTCTGCCCGCCAAGAGCCAGCGCAAGCATCTGGTGGCCAAGGCAAATGCCGAAAACCGGAAGCTCTGTCTTTTCGATGACATCCTTGATCATCGGCACAGCATACACGCCGGTCGCCGCCGGATCGCCGGGGCCGTTCGACAAGAAAACCCCGTCAGGATTATGCGCCATCACATCTTCATACGTGGCAGAGGCGGGCAGCACCGTGACGTCGCAGCCGGCCGAGGCAAGGCAGCGCAGGATGTTGCGCTTGGCACCGTAGTCGATCGCGACCACTTTATGAGGTGCGTTTTCCTGCGCAGTATAGCCGTCGGGCCAAGCCCACCGCATTTCATTCCAGCGGTAGGATTGTTTGCAGCTGACATCTTTCGCCAGATCCATGCCTTCCAGGCCCGCGAAACCGCGTGCTGCAGCGACAAGCGCTTCGACGTCGAAAACGCCGTCAGGATTATGCGCCAATGCCGCGTGAGGGGCCCCTTGCTGCCGGATGGCGCGGGTCAGGCGGCGTGTATCAATACCACCAATCGCGATACGCCCGCGCGATGCCAGCCATTCGGACAACGGCTGGACCGAACGCCAGTTGCTCGGGTCGGTGGGCATCCATTTGACAACCATCCCCGCTGCGACCGGATCGCCGGTTTCGTCATCTTCGGGGTTGGTGCCGGTATTGCCGATGTGGGGGAAGGTAAAGGTCACGATCTGCCCCGCGTAGGACGGGTCGGTCATGATTTCCTGATAGCCCGTCATCGCTGTATTAAAGCAAAGCTCGGCCACGGTCTCTCCCGTTGCGCCAAAGCCCATGCCGTAGAAAATCGATCCGTCCGCTAGCGCCAGGCAGGCAGTCGGACGAGGTGATGTGGTCGCGGTCATGTCGGGGGCCTCCAGCGGCAGGTATATGGAGCTAAACGGTGGCAACCTAAAGCCGCAGTTCGTCGGGGTCAATAGCAGGTTGAAAATGAAATATCGTTGTTATTCAATGGGTTGCGCGAGGCTTGTGGCATTGCCTGCGCCGCGNAATATCTCTATGTTGCACGGCTTAATACCCCCTAGGGTCAAAAGGACGATGGTAATGGTACTGCGCACTCGCATCTCGGATGCACTGAAACAGGCAATGAAAGACAAGGCGGCGGACCGGCTGTCGACCCTGCGGCTGATCAANGCGGCGATCAAGGATAAAGACATCGCGGCGCGCGCCGATGAGGGCGACACGGGTGTTGGCGATGCCGAAGTGCTCGCGATTTTAGGTAAAATGGCGAAACAACGTATGGAATCCGTACGCGCCTATGAAGAGGGCGGGCGGCTTGATCTTGCGGATCGCGAGCGTGAAGAGATCGCCGTGATCGAAGAGTTTCTGCCCCGTCAGCTGACCGAAGAAGAAACCGCCAAGGCCGTCGATGCCGCCATTGCNGAAGTGGGCGCGACATCGATCCGTGACATGGGCAAGGTGATCGGNCTGCTTAAAGGTAAGTACACGGGGCAAATGGATTTTGGCGCGGTTGGCCCCAAAGTGAAAGAGCGGCTGAGCTAAGGCTCAGCGCANCAGCGAACGGTTCAGCTCGTCATAAAGGGCGATCCTTTCTTCTTCGCTCAGGAAGGTCCCGATTTCGACCTCGCGGCCCATGCCGCGCAGGGTCACGTAATGGGGTACGGGGCCGTCTTTTTCATATTTCGTCACGACGGCCCAATGCCGGTTGCACTGCCATTCCTTGACCTCTCCGCGCGCGGTGCGATGGGATAAATGTGCTGTATTGTGGTCGAGCGTAAACACTTCTTCAATCTGTCTGGCCTTATGGTTGCGCTGTAGCGCCCAATACATTGCCGCGACGGCGGCNAGCATGAAAGGAAGAAGCCCCCACAGCAAAACAGTNCCCAACAGTGGCAGAACGGGGATCAGAATTAGGACGAANGTGANAAGGATAAAACTGGCGAATCCCTTTGCCGGCANGGATTGGTGCGGCCGCAGGCAAAGAACCTGNGTCGAGGCGTCGGGTCGTGTTTTCCATTCATAGGGCATGGGNGGTGTCCATCTGTCGTACCAAGCCTGAACGTAGCAGCAGAACGGGCCTGATCAATGCGGCAGAATGCATCCGGCCCCAAGTGTCAGGGCCGATGTTTTTTCTAGGNGGTCGTGCGCGGTTCAATCAGATCCCAGCGATGGCCGAAAACGTCGCGGAACACGGCGACAGTGCCATAGGGCTCNTGGCGGGGGGCTTCTTCGAATGTNACGCCCCCAGCCAAAAGTCGGGCATGGTCGCGGGCAAAATCNTCGGTCTCTANAAACAACCAGACNCGNCCCGCACCTTGGTTCCCAATCGCTGCACGCTGANNATCGTCGCCCGGTTCGGCGAGGATAAAGCCGGTGCCGCCACCCGAAGGGGTGACGCGCACCCAGCGTTTATGCCCCTGGTCCTCGTCCTGTGTCAGCTCGAACCCCATCGNGCCACAGTAAAAGGATATTCCTTCGTNGTAGCTGGGAACGATCAGGGTCAGGGCAGAAAGGCGCATNGGATCACTCCANCTCGACCAGCAGATCCTTGGCGTCGATCTGGCCACCCGGCGTGACATGNACCGCTTTGACNACAGCATCGCGGTCCGCGTGGATACCGGTTTCCATTTTCATCGCCTCAATGGTCAGAAGCAGGTCGCCGGATTTGACCTTTTGACCCACCGTCGCCCCGACCGAGGCAACAACACCCGGCATCGGTGCTCCGATGTGATTGACGTTGCCNATCTCGGCCTTGGGACGCTGTGCNGTCGTCGCTTTGACCATCCGGTTGGGCACGCGCACCACGCGCGGCTGGCCATTCAGNTCAAAAAAGACCTTAACGTCGCCGTCTTCATTGGTCTCGCTCAAGGCTTGCAGNCGAATTTCCAGCGTCTTGCCCGGGTCGATTTCTGCGGTGATCTCTTCGCCCGGTTCCATCCCATAGAAGAAGGTGCGGGTCGGCAATACACGGACAGGGCCNTAGGTCCGGTGACGNCCCATGTAATCCAGGAAAACCTTGGGNTACATNAGGTACCCNGACAGGTCATCGTCTTCAACCTGAGCCCCTTCCAGAAGGTCGCGCAATTCCTTGCGTGTCGCTTCAAGATCGGCAGGNGGCAGATGGGCACCGGGGCGTTCCGTGTTCGGTTTTTCGCCTTTCAGGATTTTGTCGACNATNGCGTCAGGGAACCCGCCCGGAGGCTGGCCNAGATTGCCGCGCATCATGTCNATCACGCTGTCNGGAAAGGACATTTCTGCCTTCGGGTCTTCGACCTGCGCGCGGGTTAACCCTTGGGATACCATCATCANAGCCATGTCGCCGACCACTTTGGACGANGGCGTCACCTTGACGATATCACCAAACATCTGGTTCACCTCGGCATAGGTTTTGGCGACCTCGGGCCAACGATCATCCAGCCCCATCGACGCGGCCTGCGCCTTGAGGTTGGTGAACTGCCCGCCGGGCATCTCGTGCAGATAGACTTCGGAGGAAGGGGCCTGCATGCCGGTCTCGAACGCGGCATATTCGCCACGCACGTCTTCCCAGTAGTTAGAGATTTCGCGCACCGCGTCCATCGATAGGCCGGTGTCGCGATCCGTGTGTTTCAGCGCTTCGACCACGGACCCGAGCGTCGCCTGAGACGTGTTGCCCGATAGCGCGTCCATGGCGCAATCTACCGCGTCCACGCCCGCCTCGGAGGCCGCCATAATCGTCGCGGTCGCCGTGCCTGCGGTATCATGCGTGTGGAAATGGATCGGTAGGCCGACTTCGGATTTCAGCGCTTTGATCAATACTTTGGCAGCATTCGGCTTGAGCACGCCGGCCATGTCTTTCAGGCCAAGAACATGGGCACCGGCCGCTTTCAGTTCCTTGCCCATAGCAACATAGTATTTCAGGTCGTATTTCGATCGGTCCGGATCAAAAATGTCGCCGGTATAGCAAACGGTACCTTCGCAAATCTTACCGTTTTCAATCACCGCATCCATCGCGACACGCATGTTCTCAACCCAGTTCAGGCTGTCAAACACGCGGAAAACATCGACACCCTCGGTCGCGGCCACGCGGACGAATTCCTGCACCACATTGTCCGGATAATTGGTGTAGCCCACGCCATTCGACCCACGCAGCAGCATTTGCGTCATCACGTTCGGCAGGGCAGCGCGTAGGTCTCGCAGGCGTTGCCACGGACATTCTTGCAAGAACCGGTAGGCCACATCAAAGGTCGCACCGCCCCAGCACTCCATTGAGAAAAGTTGTGGAAGATTAGCGGCATAGGCAGGGGCAACCTTGATCATGTCATGGCTGCGCATCCGCGTCGCAAGCAATGACTGGTGGCCGTCACGCATGGTGGTGTCGGTGATCAACAGCTGTCGCTGCTGCCCCATCCAATCGGCAACAGCCTGCGGCCCTTTTTGTTCAAGCAGGTTACGAGTGCCCATCATCGGCTCGGCTCGGGCGGCGGGCGGCTGCGGCGCGCGGACGGCCGCCGCAGGGCGTTCGAACCCTTTGGTTTCAGGGTGCCCGTTCACCGTAATATCAGCGATATATGTTAATACTTTGGTCGCCCGATCGCGGCGCTTTTCAAAGGTAAAAAGCTCGGGGGTCTGGTCGATAAATTTGGTGTGGTAGCTATTATCGAGGAAGGTCGGGTGTTTCAGCAGATTTTCGACAAAGGCGATGTTTGTCGACACGCCCCGGATGCGGAACTCGCGCAGGGCGCGGTCCATGCGGGCGATCGCTTGCCCGGGCGTTTGCGCTTTCGCCGTCACCTTGACCAAAAGACTGTCATAATAGCGCGTGATCACCCCGCCCGAATAGGCGGTGCCGCCGTCCAAGCGGATGCCCATGCCGGTGGCCTCACGAAAGGCTGTGATGCGGCCATAATCAGGAATGAAGTTGTTTTGGGGGTCTTCGGTGGTGATCCGAGTCTGCAACGCATGGCCGTTCAGCTGCACATCTGCCTGCGTGGCCTTGCCCGTCGCCTCGGCGATGGTCTTGCCTTCGGCAATTAAGATTTGCGCCTGGACGATATCGATGCCGGTGACCTCTTCTGTGACCGTGTGTTCGACCTGAACCCTTGGATTTACCTCGATAAAATAAAACTTGCCGTCGTCCATATCCATCAGGAATTCGACCGTACCGGCACATTCATAGTTAACATGTGCACAGATTTTGCGGCCCAATTCGCAAATCTCGGCGCGTTGTTCTTCGGTAAGATAGGGGGCAGGCGCGCGTTCGACGACCTTTTGGTTGCGACGCTGAACGGAACAATCTCTTTCAAATAGATGGTAGATTTCGCCGTGGCTGTCGCCCAAAATCTGCACCTCGACATGGCGCGCCTTCAGGATCATCTTTTCCAGATAGCCTTCGCCATTGCCAAAGGCTGCTTCTGCCGNNGCTNNCNNCCTTCCATCNCTTTTTCTTTAAGCTCTTCTTCATTCGCGATGGGGCGCATGCCGCGACCCCCGCCGCCCCAGGACGCCTTGAGCATCAGCGGGTAGCCAACCTCTGCNGCCTGCTTGCGGACGACCTCAATATCATCGCCTAGAACGTCTGTCGCGGGGACGACCGGCACGCCGGCCTCCATCGCCACGCGTCGCGCGCTGGCCTTGTCGCCCAAGGCGCGCATTGTTTCCGCACGCGGCCCGATAAAAGTAATGCCGTTCTGCGCGCAAGCATCTACAAAATCGGGATTTTCTGACAACAGCCCATAGCCCGGGNGGATCGCATCCGCGCCCGAGGCTTTGGCCACGCGGATGATTTCATCGATGCTTAAATAGGCGGCGACAGGCCCCAAACCGGCCCCGATCCGATAGGCTTCATCGGCCTTGAAACGGTGTAGGCCCAGCTTATCTTCCTCGGCGAAAACGGCGACCGTCTTTTTTCCCATCTCGTTGGCCGCGCGCATAATTCGAATGGCGATCTCGCCGCGGTTTGCGATTAGAATTTTCTTAAAGTCGGTCATAGCTAGGCCTTCCTGCTGGCGAGAAATCTTAATTTTCAAGCGTCTAGAGCNCGCGCTAACGCTGCGCTGCGGCATTGTTGCGTCTGTTTGACNCGGTGTGCAAGTAGAAGTTTTTTTGCGCTCCGCGGGGGATTTTTAANCATTTGGAAAGAGATGGGGTGCTACGCCGAGTCGAGGGCGCGATCGTANCTATGCAATGACATGAGTAATAAGGAGGAACAGATAGCAATAATTCCTGCGGCTTTGACGCTAGACGGCTNGCAAACCGCTGCTGCTTAATAGAAAATGCGGCGGGAACATTTTGCGAACGTGTCTTTTATTTGGTGCGTGCGCAGGATAGATTAGCCGTATGAATGATTTTGACGAAATGGCCGCCTTTGAGGGCGCTTCCCTATCATCGCGCGCTATGGCTGCGCGTCCGCAACCCTATCTTGATGGGCTGAATCCGGCCCAGCGTGCCGCGGTGGANCAGATGGACGGCCCTGTCTTGATGCTCGCGGGGGCAGGCACGGGCAAGACCAAGGCTTTGACGGCGCGGATCGTGCATCTGATGAACACCGGGCGCGCCCGCCCGAACGAGATTCTCGCGGTAACCTTCACCAATAAGGCCGCGCGCGAGATGAAGAACCGTGTGGGGCACATGCTGGGGCAGAGCATTGAAGGGATGCCTTGGCTGGGTACGTTTCACGCGATTTGCGTCAAGCTGTTGCGCCGCCATGCTGAATTGGTNGGGCTAAAGTCGAANTTCACCATTCTGGACACGGATGACCAGCTGCGCCTGCTCAAGCAGTTGATCAAAGCGGAAGGGATTGATGACAAACGTTGGCCCGCGCGTTTGCTGTCAGGCGTTATTGATGGNTGGAAAAACCGCGCATTGACGCCAGACAAAATTCCTGCGGCCGATGCGGGGGCCTATAACCACCGCGGGGCGGAGCTTTATGCGCAGTATCAAGCGCGGCTTAAAGATCTGAACGCCTGCGACTTCGGTGATTTGCTGCTGCATATGGTCACCATCTTCCAGCAGCACGAAGACGTGCTGGGGCAATATCAGCGGTGGTTTAAATATATTCTGGTGGATGAGTATCAGGATACCAACGTGGCACAGTATTTGTGGCTCCGTCTGCTGGCCTCTGGNCACAAGAATATCTGCTGTGTCGGGGATGACGACCAGTCGATCTANGGATGGCGAGGGGCCGAGGTTGGCAACATCCTGCGGTTCGAAAAAGATTTTCCAGGCGCTCATGTGGTGCGGTTGGAACAGAATTACCGGTCAACACCGCACATCCTGGCGGCCGCTTCNGGCGTGATCGCAGGAAACGAGGGGCGTTTGGGCAAGACNTTGTGGACGGAATCCCGTGAGGGTGAAAAGCTGCGTCTCATCGGCCATTGGGATGGCGAGGAAGAGGCGCGTTGGATCGGCGACGAAATCGAAGCGTTGCAGCGCGGCACNCGCGAGCTTGATCCATACACATTGGACGATATGGCGATTCTTGTACGGGCATCACACCAGATGCGCTCGTTTGAAGATCGATTCCTGACCATTGGCCTACCGTACCGCGTGATCGGTGGCCCGCGTTTCTATGAACGGTTAGAAATTCGCGACGCCATGGCCTATTTCAGGGTGGTTACCTCNCCTGATGACGATCTTGCTTTTGAGAGAATCGTGAACACGCCCAAGCGTGGTTTAGGCGATAAAGCGCAACAAAATATACAGAAAACCGCGCGGGAAAACGGNGTGAATCTCGTGGAAGGGGCGCGGATCCTGTTGGCGAATGGCGGGATTGGCGGNCGTGGTGCGGCGCAGTTGCGTCTGCTCATCGACGGGATTCAGCGCTGGTCCGAACTGGCCCGGGGCCCGCGCCTACAGACTGTGGTTGATGACGATAGCGTCATCGACGAAGGCGCGCCGCTGTTTCACGAGGAATATGGCCCGCCCGAAGTCAGCCATGTGGAATTGGCGCAGATTATTTTGGATGAAAGCGGATATACTGGTTTTTGGCAGAACGACAAAACGCCGGAAGCTCCGGGGCGGCTNGAGAACCTGAANGAGCTGGTTAAGGCGTTGGAGCAGTTCGAGAATCTTCAAGGTTTTCTGGAACACGTCAGCTTGATCATGGATAATGAAAGCGACGATGGTGGCGCNAAAGTGTCGATCATGACGTTGCACGCGGCCAAGGGGCTTGAGTTTCCGGCGGTGTTTCTTCCCGGCTGGGAGGATGGGCTGTTCCCGTCGCAGCGATCGATGGACGAATCTGGCCTGAAGGGGCTGGAGGAAGAGCGGCGGCTTGCCTATGTCGGAATCACCCGGGCAGAGCAGCTTTGCACGATCTCTTTTGCGGCCAACCGCCGCGTGTTTGGTCAGTGGCAAAGCGCCATGCCGTCACGGTTTATCGACGAACTTCCCGAAGCCCATGTGGATGTGCTGACCCCGCCGGGGCTGTATGGTGGCGGGTATGGCGCAGCGATGCCCAAATCGAATCTGCATGAAAAAGCGGCGGAAGCGAATGTATATAATTCTCCGGGGTGGCGCAGATTGCAGACGCGCAGCCAAGCGCGCAGCGTGAGCCAGCCTTCGGAAGCCCGAAATGTGACGATCGACATGTCCGCCGTCAGCAGTTTTGCGATGGGAGAACGGGTGTTCCACCAGAAATTTGGCTATGGCGAAGTTGTTGGAATCGAAGGGGATAAGCTTGAGATCAGCTTTGACAAGGCCGGGGTCAAGAAGGTCGTGTCGCGCTATCTGAGCGCATCGGATGACGTTCCGTTCTAAACGGGCGTCATGAGTTTTACGAAATATCAAGAATTAGATGCAAGAACGGCGGTGCTTTGGGAGGAAAGCACCGCCGTCTTTATCTACGTCCCCAATCCAATCGGGAGGAAAGGGGGAAGGGGACGTTTATGAAAGCCGCCGGTCTCAGGGAGGAGGAGGAGACCCGAAGCTTCCTACAGGCACACAACAGGGAGGGTGCGTGTGCCCGATCCAGTATTATTTATGCAGCGTTGCGTGCTGTTTCCAGCGCGATGCCGCGGATTTGCGAGCGGCCCATGCCCAGGTCGTTCAGCTCGCGGTTGGACAAGGAGCTCAGCTCGTTGAAAGTCGAGCGGTATACGCGGCGTTGCTTGCGGCGAGTCTCGAGTGCGGACATCAGCGCGGCAAAGCGGTCTGCCAGGGTCGGTGCGGTTGTAGCGTTCAAGTAGGCCATCGGATACCTCGTCTTGTTTCGTCTGTGTTCGTTATCATTCGTCTTGTGTTGGTTATGTAGTAAAATGCTGCATCTGCACAATAGTCAGATCGTCAATGCTGCTATGCAGAAAACGCATGGGCAAAAGGTGACGTAACGTCTTGATCGGGAACAAAATAACCCTAACGCAAACGCTTTAGCAGTCAGAAGGAATTGTATGAAAAAAAATGGCGACGATACCAGGGAGGAGGAGGGTATCGCCGCCGAAAACAAACACATCCGGGAGGAGGATGGATGAGTTTGGTCTTATTCTTGGCTCGCAGTGTCTGCGTTCCTGAAACCTTTTTGACCTATTTGCTGCGTTTGCACAATTCTCAAATTGTGCATTGCTGCCATGCAGCGAAAACATAGGGGTTTTGCGTAATTTTTGGGCGCTAAATGTTCGTTTTGCCTTGGTGCTGTGCGGCATGCGAACGTAGGGTTGCGATTTGGCCAGAAACTGCCATGTCAAAAGCAGTCTCGAAAGGAATATGTCATGCCGCTCTCTAAATCCGACGTCGAATCTGCTCTGGCCCGGGTGATGCTGCCGGATGGGAAATCTATCCTAGATCACGATCTGATCCGCGCTTTGACGGTCGAGGGCGATGTGGTGCGCTTTGTTATAGAAGCCCCCAATGCGCAGGTCGCCGCGCAGATGGCCCCGCTGCGCGACGCGGCAGAGGCCGTGGTGCGCGAGGTTGATGGCGTTGCCAGCGTAACAGTCGCCCTGACGGCTCATGGCCCCGCGCCTAAGCAATCGGCCCCAAGCCTCAAGATTGGTGGGCACCCGAAGGCGCAAGATGGCCCGATGAAACCGGCTGGCGTGCAGCGCATTCTCGCCATTGGATCGGGCAAGGGGGGCGTGGGCAAATCGACCGTGAGCTCGAACCTCGCTGTGGCGTTGGCGCGGGCAGGTCGCAAGGTCGGTTTGCTGGATGCTGATATATATGGTCCCAGTCAGCCGCGTATGATGGGGGTGAACAAGCGGCCCGCCTCGCCAGATGGTAAGACGATCATCCCGCTGCACGCCCATGGTGTGACCCTGATGTCCATCGGTTTTATGATGGAGGAAGGGAAGGCAGTGGTCTGGCGTGGCCCGATGTTGATGGGCGCGCTGCAGCAGATGCTGGGGCAGGTAGAGTGGGGCGAGCTGGACGTGTTGCTTGTCGATCTGCCGCCGGGCACGGGCGATGTGCAGCTGACACTATGTACCAAATCCGAATTGTCCGGCGCGATCGTGGTGTCGACGCCGCAGGACGTGGCGCTGATCGATGCGCGCAAGGCGATTGATATGTTCAATACGTTGAAGACACCTGTATTGGGATTGATCGAGAATATGTCGCTGTTCGTCTGTCCTGATTGTGGGTCCGAACATGAGATCTTTGGCCATGGCGGGGTTGCAGCCGAGGCTGCGAAGATGGAGGTGCCTTTGCTCGGCAGTTTGCCCATCGATCTTGATACCCGGCTTTCCGGCGATGGTGGCACGCCGGTGGCCGCGGGGGATGGGCCTATGGCTCAGGCCTATGCACGCATCGCCGAAGGTTTGATCAAGGGTGGGATGGCCTAAGGGGCAACCTTCTTCACCATCCTACCTATACCCAACGCCGCGCAGCCCTCTGCGCGGCGTTTCGCGTTCATCGGCGTCGTGTGGACGTGCGTATGGGATCGCATGGGAAAAGCTCATGGGAAAACATGGGAGATCGCCGGCTGGACCCTGCCGGATTGGCAAGGTGATTCGGCGGAAAATGGCTGTCTGAGGCGCGGAATCCTCAGTTTGCGCGATAAAACAGTTGCAATTGGCATTGCGATCGGGGAACAAGCCGCGAACACAGGTTGTGGATAACTCTGTGGTCTAAAATTGTTGGGAAATTGTGGGAAATTTCAGCACGCGTTTTTAACCTCAATATGTTGTGTCTAAATTTCACAGTTAGTCGAGATGAGCTAAAAATCGCTGATATTTCTTTCCCACATGTTGTTTTACAACCCTGTGCAAAACCAAATTTGGTGTGTATTTCCCAAAAAACTTATAGACGCCCATCAATTCCCATGGCATCCCTAGTGCATCGGATGAGAACGAGACACGGGGCACCAAACGACCCCAACGACCAAATAAAACTCTAGCAGGTTCATACAGGCACCTCGCTTTCATCAGACCAAGAGATCCGGCGCGCGAGCGAGCAGACATCCCCCCAGGTGGCGCGCGCAGTCGGACTTCCCCGCCAAGGCGGGACGGGCGGCGGGTTGATCAGTGGCAGCAGATCCACCCGCCGTTTCTACATCTACCGCCGGGGGTATGATTTTAGGGCGCACAAGCGTCGCAGGCAGGGACAAACACGTGAGCCGCAGGTTCAGAGGCGAAAGCCAACACAAGGTCGATACGAAGGGGCGGGTGTCTATCCCAGCCTCTTTTCGTCGTGTGTTGGAAGCCGGTGACCCGAATTGGCAAAACGGTGGCACGCCCGAGCTGGTGATCGTCTATGGCGACAGCCGCCGCAGCTATCTTGAATGCTATACCATGCAGGCCATCGAAGAGGTGGACGACAAGATCGACGCGCTGCCGCGCGGGTCGATGGAACGCAAGATGCTGCAGCGCCTGTTCCACGGTCAGTCCTTTCCCACATCGGTCGATGAAACGGGCCGCCTGGTTCTGCCCGCCAAGCTGCGCAACAAGATCGACCTGGAAAACGAAGCGTTCTTTATCGCCGCCGGTGATACCTTCCAGATCTGGAAGCCCGAAACCTACGAGACCGAGGAAAAGGCCCGCGAAGAGGAATGGCTGGACGATCTGCCAGAAGACTTTGATCCGATGGCCTTCCTGGACGGCAAGCCGGAGGCTTGATCGATATGAGCGGACCCAGCGATACCCCCTCCGCCCCGCACACACCGGTTCTGCTGCGCCCCTTGCTGGCGGCGGTGGCCCCTGTTTCGGGGCGTTGGCTGGATGGCACCTTTGGCGCGGGCGGTTATACCCGTGGCCTGCTGGACGCGGGTGCTGCGCAGGTGGTGGCCGTGGACCGTGACCCGCTTGCGTTTGAAATGGCGCAGGCCTGGGCCGGTGACTATGGCGACCGGATCGTCATGCAGCGCGGCGTCTTTTCCAAGATGGACGATTATGCGCAGGATCTGGACGGGATCGTGCTCGATCTGGGCGTGTCCTCGATGCAACTGGATCTGGCAGAGCGCGGGTTCTCTTTCATGCGTGACGGGCCGCTTGATATGCGGATGAGCCAGGACGGCCCCTCGGCGGCGGATATCGTCAACGAGGCCGAGGAAGAGGTGATTGCCAATATCCTGTTCCAATACGGTGAAGAACGTGCCAGCCGCCGCATCGCCAAAGCGATCGTACGTGCCCGCGAAGAGGCCCCGATCACCACAACGCTGGCGCTTGCAGGCTTGGTCGAAGGCTGTTTGCCGCGCTCGAAACCCGGCCAGTCGCATCCCGCGACCCGCAGTTTTCAAGCGCTGCGCATTGCGGTGAACAATGAATATGGCGAGCTGTTCAACGGGTTGATGGCGGCGGAACGTGCGTTGAAACCCGGTGGCCAGCTGGCCGTTGTGACCTTCCACTCGGTCGAAGACCGTATGGTCAAACGCTTCCTGACGGCGCGTGCGGGGGCAGGGGGCAACGCCAATCGCTTTGCGCCCGAAATCGAAGCACCCGAGCCGCAGTTCAAGATCCTCAAGCGCAAGGCCATCGGGCCGGATGCGCAAGAGCTGGAAGAGAACCCGCGCAGCCGCTCGGCCAAGCTGCGCGTCGCAATTCGCACTGATGCGCCTGCGGGCAGCATCGATGCCAAGGCACTCGGCATGCCTATGGTCAGGGGATTAACCGTATGAGAACCGTGCTTTACATCCTAACCACCTTTTCGGTGATCGGGCTGGCCTTCTGGGCCTACCGCGAGAATTACGCGACCCAGCAAGCCCTGAGTGATGCCGATGACCTGCGCTATGAAATCCGCGAAGCCTACAGCCGTCTGGCCGTGCTCAAGGCGGAATGGGCCTATCAGAACCGCCCCGACCGTCTGCGCGATCTGGCAGAGCTCAACTTTGACCGGCTGAACCTCTTGCCGCTGCATCCCGACCAGTTCGGATCTATCGATCAGGTGAGCTACCCGCCGCTGCCAGAACTGCCGCTGTTCGAAATCACCGACGGCGTTGACGTATCCTCGATGGAGGCCCCCGAATGATCCGCACCCCGCTGCGCCCGCTGGCCCGTATTCTTGAAGCCCGTCAAAAGGGCGAAAACCCCGATGCGATCGAGCGCGAGAACAAGCGTATCCGCCACGAGCAGATGCGCGACGCCTCGCGGCAGCGCGCCGAGGGGCGTTTGCTGGTTTTGGGTGTCTTCTTTTTCTGCGCCTTCACCGTCGTGGGCGCGCGCATGGGCGTTATGGCGACCACCGACCCGACAGAGCCGCGCGCGGCGGCCCCCGGTTCCGTGATCTCGGCCACCCGCGCCGATATTGTGGATCGCAACGGCAATCTGCTCGCGACCAACTTTGAAACACATGCGCTTTATGCGCAGCCGCACCACATGATCGACCCGCAGGGGGCCGTGAAAAAGCTGATGGCTGTGTTTCCTGACCTGAACGAGGAGCGCCTGCTGCGTGACTTTACCGGCAAGCGCAAGTTCTTGTGGATAAAGAAGAAAATCAGCCCCGAGCAGATGCAGGCCGTGCATGATATCGGCGAGCCGGGGTTGCTGTTTGCCCCGCGTGATATGCGCCTTTACCCCAACGGATCGCTTGCCGCGCATATCATGGGCGGGGCCAGCTATGGCCGCGAGGGTGTCCATGCCGCCGAGGTGATTGGCGTCGCGGGAGCAGAGAAATACTTTGACGATTATCTGCGCGATCCGGCCAATGGGAACAAGCCGCTGGAACTGTCGATCGACATGACCGTACAGGCCGCGTCCGAGCGTATTCTTTATGGCGGCATGAAGCTGATGAACGCCAAGGGGGCGACCTCGGTCCTGATGGATGTGCACACGGGCGAGGTGATCAGCGCCGTATCATTGCCCTCTTTCGACCCCAACGATCGGCCCCATGCCGCCGTCACAGGCGATGCGTCCGACAGCCCGCTGTTCAACCGGTCGGTACAAGGCGTCTACGAGCTTGGCTCTGTCTTCAAGATTTTCACCGCGGCACAGGCGATCGACCTTGGCATTGCCACTGCGGATACGGTGATCGACACTTCTGGCCCGATGAAGGTCGGCGGCTTCCGCATCGGCGAATTCCACGGCAAGAACTATGGCAAGCAGACGGTGACGGGGATCATCGTGCACAGTTCCAACCGCGGGACAGGGCGGCTTGCGCTTGAGATCGGCGCGGAGCGTCAGCAGGAGTTCCTGAAAAACCTCGGGTTCTTTGAACCAACCCCCTTCGAGATCGTCGAAGCCTCTGGCGGCAAGCCCTTGCTGCCGCAGCGCTGGCAAGAGTTGAGCACCGTAACCGTCTCCTATGGCCACGGCCTGTCCTCCAGCCCGATGCATCTGGCGGCGGGCTATTCCGCCATCGCCAATGGCGGGCACAAGGTCACCCCGACGTTGCGCAAGCAATCTGGCCCCGTGGTCGGCCCGCGTGTGATGTCTGAACGCGCGGCGGCGGATGCCCGCGCCATGCTGCGTGCGGTGGTGACCGAAGGCACGGCCAGCTTTGCCGAAGTGCCCGGCTACCAGATCGGCGGCAAGACCGGTACGGCGGATAAACCCGGCCCCCGTGGTGGCTATCTTGAGGATACGGTCATCGCGACCTTCGCCAGCATGTTCCCGGCGCATGATCCCAAATACGTGCTGATCGTCACGCTGGACGAACCTGTCGAGACCTCGGGCGACAAACCGCGCCGCACGGCCGGTTGGACAGCCGTGCCCGTGGCCGCGGAAATGGTCCGTCGCGTCGCGCCCTTGCTGGGTCTGCGACCGACTGTTGAACCGGACAGCCTCGCTGATATAACGCTCTCCAGCAGCAACTAATATAAAGAGCGTCCCCATGGGCACACAGGCCGTCCCGTTATCCTCCCTTGGTCTGACCGCGAAAGGGGGGGGCAACCCGCCCATTGCAGGTATCAGCGTCGACAGCCGTCAGGTCCAGCCCGGCACCCTGTTCGCCGCCATGCCCGGCAGCAAGGTCCACGGGGCCGAGTTTATCCAATATGCGCTGCGCATGGGCGCGGTGGCCGTGTTGACCGACGCCGAGGGGGCCACGCTGGCCGCTGACGCGCTGGCACAGGCCGAGGTCGCCCTTGTCGTCACCGATGCCCCCCGCGAGGCGCTGTCGCGCGCGGCAGCCCTGTGGTACGGCGCGCAGCCGCAGACGATGATTGCCGTCACCGGCACCAATGGCAAAACCTCTGTCAGCACCTTCGTGCGGCAAATCTGGATCGAGATGGGATTGGCGGCTGTCAACCTTGGCACCACTGGCGTGGAAGGCGCATGGACGGCGCCGCTGGCGCATACCACGCCCGAGCCCATCACCCTGCACCGCACCCTTGCCGAGGCCTCTGCCAACGGTATCACTCATGCCGCGATGGAGGCGTCGAGCCACGGGCTGGACCAGCGGCGGCTGGATGGCGTCACGCTCAAGGCGGCGGGGTTCACGAATTTTACCCAAGACCATCTCGACTACCACGAGACCTTCGACGCCTATTTCGACGCCAAGGCCGGACTGTTCTCGCGGGTACTGCCCGAGGACGGCACGGCGGTGATCAATATCGATGATCCCAAAGGGGTCGATATGGTCGCTATCGCACGCGCCCGTGGCTGCGAGGTGATCACCGTGGGGCGCGACGGCGGCGATCTGCATCTGATCGGCCAGCGCTTTGATGCGACGGGGCAGGACCTGCGGTTCAGCTATCGCGGCAAGACCTATCAGAAACGCCTGAACCTCATTGGCGGGTTTCAGGCGGACAACGTGTTGCTCGCGGCGGGGCTGGTGATTGCCTGCGGGGCGGACCCCGCCCATGTGTTCGACACGCTGCCGCATCTGACCACCGTGCGCGGCCGTATGCAGCTTGCCGCCACACGGGACAATGGCGGGGCGGTGTTTGTGGATTACGCCCATACCCCCGACGCCATCGCCACCGCCCTGCAAGCGATGCGCCCCCATGTCATGGGCCGGTTGGTCGCTATCGTGGGCGCAGGCGGTGACCGTGACCGCGCCAAACGCCCGCTGATGGGGCAGGCGGCGGCGGCCCATGCGGATCTGGTGTTCGTGACCGATGACAACCCGCGCTCCGAAGATCCGGCGACCATCCGTGCCGCCGTCATGGAGGGCGCGCCAGAAGCGACCGAGGTGGGTGACCGTGCCGAGGCGATCCTGCGGGGCATCGACGCCATCGGCACGGGCGANGCGCTGCTGATCGCGGGCAANGGCCATGAAACCGGACAGACCATCGGTGACGATGTGCTACCCTTTGATGATGTGGAACAGGCCAGCGTCGCCGTCGCGGCGCTGGATGGGAGATTGGCATGAGCTTGTGGACAGCAAAAGAGGCCGAAAGCGCCACCGGCGGCCGCGCCATCGGGGACTGGACCTGTGACGGCGTGTCGATTGACACCCGCACCCTNGCACCGGGGGATCTGTTTGTCGCGCTGAAAGACGTGCGNGACGGNCATGATTTTGTCGCCATGGCGCTGGAAAAAGGGGCNGGGGCCGCGCTGGTCACCCATGTGCCCGAGGGCGTGGCCGAGGATGCTCCGCTGCTGATCGTCGAGGATGTGCTGAGGGNCCTNGAGGCGCTTGGTGCCGCCGCGCGGGCCCGCACGCAGGCCAAGGTCGTCGCGGTGACGGGCAGCGTCGGCAAGACCTCGACCAAGGAAATGNTGCTTGCGATCTTTGCCGACCAGGGGCGGGCGCATGCCTCTGTNGACAGNTATAACAACCACTGGGGNGTGCCGCTGACNCTGGNGCGGATGCCTGCGGATACNGAATATGCCGTGATCGAGATCGGCATGAACCACCCCGGAGAGATCTCTCCGCTGGCGCAGATGGCCAAGCCGGATGTCGCGATGGTNACCACCGTNGCCGCCGTNCATCTGGAAGCCTTTGCCAATGTCGCGGAAATNGCGGTCGAGAAAGCCGCCGTTTTTGACGGGCTGCAACCGGGGGGCGTGGCGGTGATCAACGCTGACATNGAACACGCCGCGATCCTGATGGCCAAGGCCGTGGATCGCCGTCTGCGCGAGGTCGAATTTGGCGAGCATGGCTATCAGTACAAACTGCTGGATGTGCAGGTGCANGGCGACACCACCGTNGTGCGCGCCGACGCCGACGGCACACCACTGCTGTTCAAGATCGGGACGCCNGGGCGGCATTTCGCGATGAACGCCTTGGGGGCCTTGGCCTCTGCACAGGCCATGGGCGCGGATCTGGCGCTGGCNGCTGCCTCGTTGGGGCGCTGGACACCGTATAAGGGGCGCGGCGTGCGNGAGGTCATCCATCTCGACGTGGTCGACACCCATCTGACGCTGAACCTCATCGACGATAGCTATAACGCGAACCCCACCTCAATGGCCGCCGCCCTAGAGGTGCTGGCCGCCGCCGAGGTGACCCATGANATCGGCCGCGTCAGCAAGGGNCGGCGCATCGCNTATNTGGGGGACATGAAGGANCTGGGACCGGACGAGATNGCNCTGCACGCAGGGCTCGCGCATCTNGACGCCACCAAAAAGCTGGATGTGATCCACTGTGTGGGCCCGCTGATGAAGTCGCTTNATGACCTGCTGCCNGCGCATCAACGTGGGGAATGGGCCGAAACCGCCGCCGACCTGCTGCCCGCGCTTTCNTCGCATCTGGACAGTGGCGATGTTGTGCTCGCCAAAGGCTCCTTGTCCATGAAACTAGGGCTGATCGTTGACGCGATCCGCAAAATGGGCCATCCGGTCCNGAATGAACGACAGGGCTAAGCCCACAAGATTTTGAGTTAGGACGCGTACGATGCTCTATTGGTTGACCCTCCTGTCAGATGGCGGCGATTTCTTTAACCTTTTCCGCTACATCACCTTCCGCGCCGGTGGGGCCTTCCTGACAGCGCTGGTGTTTGGCTTTCTGTTCGGCAAGCCGCTNATCGCCGTGCTGCGCAANCGGCAGGGCAAGGGGCAACCGATCCGGGATGACGGACCCGAGGGGCATTTTGTCAAGGCGGGGACGCCGACCATGGGCGGGCTGCTGATTGTGGGGGCCTTGCTGACCTCCACCCTGCTGTGGGCGCGGCTGGACAACCCGTTTGTNTGGATGGTGCTGCTGGTGACAATGGCATTTGCCGCCATCGGGTTTGCCGATGACTACGCCAAGGTCAGCAAGCAGACGACCGCTGGTGTTTCCAGCAGAATGCGTCTGTTGCTGGGCTTTATCATCGCGGGCAGCGCGGCCTATTGGGCAGCGCAATTCCACCCCGCAGAGCTGCAGAACCAACTGGCGCTGCCCGTGTTCAAGAACACGCTGATCAACCTTGGATATCTGTTCGTGCCCTTCTCGATCATCGTGATCGTGGGGGCGGCGAATGCGGTGAACCTGACGGACGGGCTGGACGGGCTGGCGATCATGCCCGTGATGATCGCCGCTGGGGCGCTTGGCGTAATCGCCTATGCCGTCGGCCGCGTCGATTTCACCGAATATCTGGACGTGCACTATGTGCCTGGCACGGGCGAGATTCTGGTCTTTACCGCCGGTATCTTTGGCGGTGGTCTGGGCTTTTTGTGGTATAACGCCCCCCCCGCCGCGGTCTTTATGGGCGACACCGGATCGCTGGCCCTTGGCGGCGCCTTGGGGGCCATCGCGGTTGCCACCAAGCACGAATTGGTGCTGGCCATCGTCGGCGGCCTGTTTGTGGTCGAGGCGCTGTCGGTGATCATTCAGGTGCTCTATTTTAAGCGCACGGGCAAACGGGTCTTCCTGATGGCCCCGATCCACCATCACTATGAAAAGAAAGGCTGGGCCGAGCCGCAGATCGTCATCCGCTTCTGGATCATCTCTTTGATCCTCGCGATGATCGGGCTGGCGACGCTGAAGGTCCGCTGAGCCGTTTATCAAAGCGGTAAGAAACCAGAGGGCGCGCTACAGGGATATGGCGCGCTTTTTTTATGGCGGACGGGGGCCAGCCCCCGCGCGGCCAAGGGGCCGCGTCCCCCGGAGTTTATTTGGCAAAATGAAGGGCGGCGGAGGCTGGACGCGGGGGGTGTCAGAAGATCGACCAGCCCATTTCGCGCGCGAGGCGGGCCATGGCCTGGGTGCCTTTTTTCGAGTTGCCATAGCGGTTCAGACCCGGCGACCAGACGGCGATGCTGGCGCGGCCGGGGACAATGGCAAGGATACCGCCGCCCACACCGGATTTCGCCGGAAGCCCTACGCGGTACGCAAAATCGCCCGACCCGTCATAATGCCCGCAGGTGAGCATCAGCGCATTGAGGCGCCGGATGCGGGGCGGCAGGATCATGCGGGGGAGCTTGTCGGTTTCGATCAGGAACCGTCCGGCCATCGCCAGTTGCCGCGCGGACATGTCGATGGCGCAGTGGTGGAAATAGGTGCCGAGCGTCTTCTCCGGCGGGTTGTTCAGGTTACCGCAGGAGGCCAGAAAATGCGCCAGGGCAAAATTGCGGTGGCCATGGGCGGTTTCAGAGGCCGCGACGGTTTCGTTGATGTGGATGTCGTCGTCACTGGCGGCGGCGCGCACGAATTGCAGGATTTCGGCCAAGGTCTCGCGCGGTTCGCGGCCCGTGAGCACCTCGTCCGTGGTGACAATGGCACCGGCGTTGATGAACGGATTGCGCGGGCGGCCCTGTTCGGCCTCAAGCTGCACAATGGAATTGAATGCACGCCCCGATGGCTCGCGGCCCACGCGCTTCCACAGCTGGTCGCCTGACCGTCCAAGGGCGATGGCAAGGGTGAAGACCTTGGTGATGGATTGCACGGAAAACGGCGTATCGGCATCCCCGGCGGTAAAGACCTCCCCGTCCGCGGTGGTGATCGCGATACCGAATTGCGCAGGATCGACAGAGGCCAGCTGCGGGATATAGGCTGCCACGTCTCCCCAGTCACCCGTGGCGCGCATGTCGGCGTTGAGCTGGGCTAAAATCTCTGGCAGAGGGGGCATAAGGGGCTCCGAAAGTTTCAGGGTCATCGCTAACAGGAGAGCAGGCATGATACCAGTTCAAGGTTTGACCGGCGCAAAGGTCGCCATTCTGGGGCTCGGGCGGTCGGGGCTGTCTGCGGCCCGTGCGCTGGCCGCCGGGGGCGCTGTGCCTATCTGTTGGGATGATAACCCCGCCGCGCGCGCCGCCGCGCAGGCCGAAGGGTTCGATTGTGTGGATCTGGGCAAGGCCGGCGTCTTTGATGACATCGCGCGGCTGATCGTATCGCCCGGCATCCCGCATCTTTATCCGGCACCGAACCCGGTGATTGTCGCCGCGCAGGACGCAGGTGTGCCGGTGGACAATGACATCGGGCTGTTCTTCCAAAGCTTCGCGACGCTGGCCTGGGATAACTTTGACGTGGTGCCCAAGATCATCGCGATCACCGGGTCGAACGGGAAATCCACCACCTCGGCGTTGGTGCATCACATTCTCAAGCACGCGGGCCGCCCGACGCAGCTGGCGGGAAACATCGGTCGCGGGGTTCTGGACATAGAGCCTGCCATTGATGGCGAGGTCGTGGTGCTGGAGCTGTCGAGCTACCAGACCGATCTGGCGCGCAATCTGACGCCGGATGTCGCCGTCTTCACCAACCTTAGCCCCGATCATCTGGATCGCCATGCGGGCATGGGCGGCTATTTCGCGGCCAAACGGCGGCTCTTTGCTGAAGGCGGGCCGGATCGTGCCGTCATTGGCGTGGATGAACCCGAAGGGCGTTTTCTGGCGGGACAGCTCAGCGAAGGGGCGGCCGACGACCGGGTGATCCGCGTGTCGGTGGACCGCAAGCTCACGGGGCTTGGGTGGCAGGTCTTCGCGCGCAAAGGCTTCTTGTCGGAATATCGCGGCGGCAAGCAGATCGGGTCCATCGATTTGCGCAGCATTACCGGCTTGCCCGGCGCGCATAACCACCAGAACGCCTGTGCCGCCTATGCCGCCTGTCGCACGCTGGGGTTCGCGCCCAAGATCATAGAAGCGGCGTTCCATTCCTTTGGCGGCCTGCCGCACCGCAGCCAGACCGTGGGCGAGGCGGACGGCGTGCGCTTCGTCAATGACAGCAAGGCGACCAATGTGGACAGTGCGGTCAAGGCACTGGCGGCGTTCAAGAACATCCGCTGGATCTGCGGCGGGCTGGAGAAAGAGGGCGGTTTGGGCAGCTTGTCAGAACCGCTGGAGACAGTACGCAAAGCCTATGTGATCGGGCGCGAGGCGGCGCAGTTCGCCATGAAGCTTGGGGTCGAGGCCGAGGTCTGTGGCACGATGGACGTCGCGGTCGCGCGCGCGGTCGAGGATGCCGAGGCGGGGGATGTCGTCTTGCTGGCCCCTGCGGCCGCGAGCTTTGATCAATACGACAGTTTCGAGCGGCGCGGAGAGGACTTTGTCGCGCAGGTGCAGAAGCATCTGACGGGCGCGTAACTGCGTTTTTGGGGAGAAGGAGCGCCGCATGGGCAATGATTGCGGTGTTTCGGTCTGCTCCGGTCCAGATCGCGGCGCGTGACTGGTTGATTGGGGCAATCGGATGAATGGCTGCTTGTTCAGGAATGCAGGTTTCGAGGCTGGCTATCGAAGAAAAAGGTCTTGTTCCTAATCCTATGCGGCCGAGAACTGATGAGATTTACTTGCGGCGTATCGGGCATGCGCGATAAGAGGCTCGGCGTTCTGTTGAAGGGAGGCCTTAGGGGTGGCCTCCCTATGGGGTGGCCTCGGGGATGAAAACCTTGACGGTTGATGAAATTGGGACGCCGTTCACCGACCACGCGCTGTGATCATTTGCGTTCAATGTCACTCTGACTTCATTCTCGCCCGGCACCAGTGAGGTGCCCGACAGATGATACCAGTTGGAATAGACCCGCGCTATTTTCACGCCATTCACATAGATATGGGCATGACCTTCGTTCTCTTTCGGTGCGTGATTGATCGCTGCGGGTGTGAACTTGAAATGAACGGGCAGGATCTGAACATTATACCCGCCCATCACGTCCGGAAAAACCAGATGCGTGACACTTGGCTGTGGCAGTTCGGCAGAGACGTCGCGCGGAGGATGCCGGTGCACTGGCACCGCGCCGGGCGCTTTCGCCATATCTATCGCTGCCTTGCCGATGTCAGGTGACATGGGGGCATTGGGGGCGCGCGACATCGGAAAAAGCGTCATGACCGCGACAGCCATCGACGCCCCGATTATTGCATAGGCGAGTTTTTCCACCAGATCCGGTCTTTACTGGCCAGGTGCGGGCATAGCTGCGCGCAGGTCGTCTTCGCTGACGCCAAGTGCCTGAGCCGCCGCGGCAAAGTCCGGCGGGCGCGTGTCACCAAGTGCCCCGACCAACTCAGCCTCTGTGATGCCCAGTTGATCGGCAACTGCGGCAAAATCCGGTGCGGCACCACCGCCACCGGGGCCATTGTTCGCGGCCACGTCGACCTCACCATGGTAGCAGTCGATCATATAGGGCGCTTCATCTGCCGTGAGGTGGTAGTGGTAAATCCCTTCCGGGAATTCAGGTGTCGGGCCGGAGTGGCCGCTGCACGCATCCAGATCGTCATTCACCACGACAATGCCACCGACATCATTGTTGCCATAGACAGGAAAGCCGTCGGCCAAAACACCGATCATCCGCGAATGTTGCCCGGCTTGCGCCGCAGACTCGGCGATACAAACAGGGATGCCATGATAGTGGTAATTCGTCCCGTCCACGAGCGTGTGCCCGTTGCAGTTGTCCAGAAATGCCACGTGATCATGAACAACCTGATCGTCAATCGCAACGACGGAGCGGTCGGGGTTCTCGTAGTCGTTAAAAATTTGGGCGCCACTCAAGGCCACGCCAATTCTCCCCAGCGAGGTGTCCGTTGATGTATCCGAATAGACAGGCTGCGTTGTGATTGTCGCGTCGATCTCGGTCTCTTTGAAGTAGTCGGCAGAGTTCTGCACGTCAAAGAACTCCAGCGGCTTGTCGGCAAAAGGTTGATCGTTGGGATCGCTTGGGATCAGATATTGTTCCGCAAAGCCGTGGTCCGGGATGCCGTTAGATTGGAAGCGGAATGTCTTTGCGTCAGCATCGACCGTGATCGTGACATGACCTGCCCAATTTGCCGCTTCAACGACCGCCGCAGTGTCATTCGACTGTTTCACATTCTGAGCCGATGAAGGCGAATAGATCAGGGATGCGGCGGCCAGCACAACCGATGCGGCGGCTGTCCCATAGAGAGTTTTCCTGGACATGATTTTCTGATCTCCCATGAGATGTCGGTATCTACACTTCCAACTTCGGGTCGAGGCGCTGCTAAGCCGAAGCTAGGCCTTAAACGGACACGTGACAACTTTCCGTCGTTTTTATTCAACAGAAATATAGAGAAATATAGCGCCCTAGAATTTTCCGAGCGCTGCCATATCGACGTCAAATCTTGGCGATACTTCGGATCGCGGCTTTGGCAATCTGGTCAAACATCGCACGATCGTCGGAGGATGACGCAACGATCATGCCGCCTTCCAGCGCCGCGACGATGAGGCAGGACGTGTCTTCGGGGTTTTCGACGCCATTACGGTGGAACAGGTCAAGCAGCCACATCCTGTTCATTTTGAAGAATGCCTTTGTTTTCTGGTTAACATTCTTGGGCAGCCCGATTGCTTCTGCGCCCATGATCGCGCAAAGGCAGATGGTTTCGTCCAAGACAAGCGCTTGAGAGTAGAGCGCGACATAGCTGTCCAACGCCGTTTGCAAGCTGGCCGTATCGATCTGTTCAAGGTGCTCTTTGAACCGGCTGGTGTAGCGATCCACCAAAGCTTCGCCAAGATCAGGTTTGGTCGGAAAGTGATAGTGAACGCTTGCGCTTTTGATGCCGACATCGCTTGCCAGGTCGCGAAAGCTCATCGCCGAGAAACCGGCACCACGGACACGCTTTTCAGCGGCATCAAGGATTTTGTCTTTCATTGTCTGCGGCATTTGGGGCTCCTGTCTATCATGTGGTAGATAGGTGTTGACAGGGGAGAGGGCAATATCTAACTGGAAGCCTATCAACTGATAGGTAGCTATACAGCGCCGCTGCGCGCTGAACTGGAAGGATGTACCATGGACCTGAACGCAAATTTTGATGAACGTGCTGTTGTACATTCGGATCGACAGCCGTGGGTTGCATCTCCGATGAAAGGCGTAGACCGGCGGATGCTGGACCGGATCGGGGACGAAGTCGCGCGGGCGACAACGATCGTCCGCTACGCGCCGGGCAGCGCGTTTTCGGCCCATACCCATACCGGCGGCGAAGAGTTTCTGGTGCTTGAGGGCGTGTTTCAGGACGAACACGGTGACTTTCCGGTAGGCACCTACGTGCGCAACCCGCCGACGTCTTCGCACACGCCAAGCTCGGCCGAGGGGGCGACGATCTTCGTCAAGCTGTGGCAGTTCGACATGGATGACCGTCAGCAGATCACCATAGACACCACCACCCAGACCCCGCAGCCGGTGCGTGCGGGTGTTTCAGAAATCCCGCTGTTCGCGGATGCGCACGAACGGGTGCGGATCGAGCTTTGGGAGCCCAACGTGGCAGTGACACAGGCCGGCCACAACGGGTTCGAAGCCCTTGTGGTCGAAGGAAGCTATATCGAAGGGGATGAGGTCTTCGGGGTCAATTCCTGGCTGCGCCTACCACCCCACACGCCGCTGAACGCCGTTTCCGGGCCCGAGGGCGCGCGGCTTTGGGTCAAATCCGGCCATCTTGCAGACACGCCGACCGCCCCGAATACCGGGGGCTGAGATGTCAGATCCACTTGCAATCATTGGCGGGGTGGGTGCCGGTCTTGCTAACCGCGCCCTGCACAGAATGGACCCTATACGGATGATGAAGTCAGCCGATATTGCCCGAACCTATCTGGCGCTGGCGGATCAACCACGGTCCACCTGGACGCATGAGCTGGACCTCAGGCCGATGGGAGAGGCGTTCTGATGCAGACCGATGTTCTGATTGTGGGCGGTGGTTTGTCGGGTCTTGCGCTTGCCGACCATCTTGCCCGCCAAGGCCGCGATTTCTTGCTGGTTGAAGCGCAGGACCGCCTTGGCGGGCGCATCCTTACACAGGAGTTTTCGGGTGGCGCCTTCGACCTTGGGCCTGCATGGTTCTGGCCGGGCCAGCCGCGCATGGCGGCCCTCGCGGAACGCTTTCAGATCCCTGTGTTTGGGCAGTTTTCAACTGGTGACTTGGTCTATCAAGAGCAAAACGGCACCGTGCAGCGCGGGCGCGGCTATGCCTCTATGGAGGGGTCCTACCGCTTGGCCGGTGGGATCGGCTCTGTGGTGCATGCTTTGGCCAAAGGTTTGGATCCGGTGAAGATCATGACCGGCACGCGGCTGACGTCGGTCGATCACTCGGCGGGCAACATCACGGCGCAGGTTGATCAAGGCGGCACCGCACAGATCATCACGGCCAACCGGATCGTGATGGCCATGCCGCCTCGGGTCATCGCCGATACCGTTTCCTTCGAACCCGCACTGGATGCGGGCCAAATGCAGGTATTGCAAGACACGCCGACCTGGATGGCCGGTCAGGCCAAGATCATTGCGGTTTACGATCAGCCTCATTGGCGACATGCCGGGCTGTCCGGCGACGCCATGAGCCAGCAAGGGCCAATGGTCGAAATTCACGATGCTTCGCCAAGGCAGGGCGGTCCCTATGCGCTATTTGGTTTTGTCGGGGTTCCTGCGGATGCGCGTGCCCAGCACAAAGATGAGATGATGCGCCTTGCGGTGACGCAGCTTACGGCGATGTTCGGTCCGGAAATGGCCGACCCGATGCACCTTGTTTTGCAAGACTGGGCGACCATTCCCCACATCGCGCGGCCACAGGATCGACAGCCGGTCCGAAGCCACCCCCGCTATGGTTTGCCGTCCAAACTGCATGCCCTTTCAGCACGCGGAATGGTATTTGCGTCGACCGAAACCGCCCCGGAATTCGGAGGCTTTCTGGAGGGCGCATTAGAGGCGGCAGAACATGCGGCCAGCACGCTGGCGCTGCACGATCCCATGCAGACCTGATCACCACCCGCCCGCATGACTTTGGGCATGCAATAGAGAAATGAAAGCACGCCGCGCCAAGCCAATCCAACGGGCATGGTGGCCATA
>NZ_NHBI01000064.1:0-5081 GCF_002167505.1 Sulfitobacter sp. TMED3
ACCGTTTGTAACAGGATGCTGTGACAAATGATTACAAAACGGCCCGCGCTTGGCCTTTAATCAAAGCGCTATAACGCCAATGTATCTAGGGTAAGTCTGAAAGGAATGAGAAATGAAAAAACAAGAAATTATTGCGCTTGGCGTGGTGATCGCGGTTGGCATGGCGCAAACAGCATTTGCGGAATCCGACGGGGCTGCCGACAGCAAGCCTGACAGCGGGAATATGTCCGGCATGGCGATGGGCGATGGCGACAATCAGATGGGCATGATGGGCGGGGACATGATGCCGATGATGCGAAAAATGATGAAGATGCATGCCGCTATGATGGGTGGCCAGGGCAACATGATGGGAATGATGGATCGGGACATGATGTCGACAATGATGTCCGGTGGACAGCCTCATGAAATGGCCGCGCAGATGTCCGAAAAAATGCGGGAGTTCGATGCGAATTCCGATGGAGCGTTGACACTTGACGAGTTCGAAGCCTTGCATATGGACGCAATGCGCGCGCGCATGGTAGATCGCTTTCAGCATCTCGATGCGGACGGTAACGGCCAGATCTCTCAGGACGAGATGGAAGATGCCGGTACACGGATGAGCAAAATGAACGGTACTTCCACCGGAACGGACATGGAAGGTCATCATGACAACGAATAAGGGTCAAGCCTGCGTCACTCAGCTTGATGGGGGCAAATTATGGCCTTCTTTCTGACGCGCCGCGGCGCAAGCCTTGCGATGTTGGCCAGTTCCGTTGCACCTTTCTCGGCTGTCGCCCAGACCGCCGAGGTCTGGTCGGCGGACATGGCAGCAGATGCGCTGCAACAGGACCTGATCCGGATGATCGACGTTCGGTCGCGACCGGAATGGACCGACACCGGCGTTGCCGACGGTACCTGGCCCATCAGCCTGCATGAGGACCGTTTCGCCGAGCGGCTTTTTGCCGCCCGGGAACGGGCCGAAGGGCAGCCTGTCGCGCTCATCTGTGCGACAGGCGGGCGGTCTGGCCGCGTCATGCGAAGTCTTCGGCAGGCTGGCTACAGCGGCTTTCTTGACGTATCCGAAGGCATGCTCGGTTCTGCCGCCGGACCGGGCTGGATCGCGGGCGGTTATCCGGTCGTCAGTGTCGATATGGCTCTGGCGGCGCTGCCAGAGGAATTGAGTTGAAGTGAAACTGTTGAACCGTCGAGAACTGTTGGGCCATGCCGCAGGCTTTGGGGCTGCATTTGCCCTGCCATCGGCTGCATTCGCGGCATCGGACAAGAGGCTCGCGTATCCTCCCCTTCTCGATGCGACGACATCCCGGCTTTTTCAGCTGGAAGCCCGCACGGGCGAGACCCGTTTTGACGACGGTGCCGCCAGCGAAACGTTCGGCTACAACCAGGGATACCTTGGCCCGACGATCCGGGTGCAGGCCGGGGTCGAGACACGGGCAGAGGTGCACAACACGCTTGGCGAGCCGATGTCGGCGCATTGGCACGGGTTGGTTGTTGCCGGTGAGTTCGATGGCGGACCACATCAGGCCATCGCACCGGGAGACACCTGGAAGCCGGTGCTGGACCTTGACCAGCCCCCGGCAACGGCCTGGTATCACAGCCACATTCACGGCGCGACGGCACGGCAGGTCATGCTGGGGCTGGCGGGTGTTCTGCAGGTGACGGATGACGCGGATGACGCCCGTGGATTGCCATCCGCCTACGGGGTCGATGATCTGACCCTTGTATTGCAGGACCGTCAGTTCAACTGGCGCGGACGCCTGAAATACGATCCCGGGATGCACCAGTCCATGAACGGGTTTCAGGGCGACACAATGGTTGTGAACGGTCAAATCGGCGCGTCGGCAGCGGTTCCGAAGGGGATCGTGCGGTGCCGTGTCGTCAACGGCTCGAATGCGCGGGTTTACCGCCTGTCCATGTCTGACAGCCGGTCGCTTCATCTCATCGCGACAGATGCCGGATTTCTGGATCGACCGATTGCGCTGAACCGCCTGACCCTTGCACCAGGAGAGCGCGCAGAAGTGCTTGTGGATTTCACAAGCGGGCGGGACAGTGTTTTGAAGTCCGACGATATCATTAATTCGGCCATGGGCGGAATGATGGGCGGCGGCGGTTCCGGCAGTCCATTCACCGTGCTGCCTTTCGCTGTCGACACAACCCTTCCGGTTCGCATCGACGCCCTGCCCGGCTCTCTGGACGGGCAGTTGCCTGATCTTGCGGTCAAGGACGCGCCAGTCCGACGTCTGTCACTGGATATGTCGATGGGCATGGGGATGATGTTCTCGCGGTCCGGTAACCGATTTTCGATCAACGGCGCGTCATACGATTCGGGAACGCTCAATTTTTCCACCAAACTCAACAGCATCGAGCGTTGGATTGTGCGTGGGGCCATGATGATGCACCCGTTCCATGTTCACGGCGTCCGGTTTCAGGTCCTGTCGGAAAACGGTACGGCACCGCGTGCAGAGAACAGGGGTTGGAAGGATACGGTACTGGTGGATGGTGAAGTGGAGCTTGCGATGAAATTCGAAAAACCTGCCTCAGCGGCTGCGCCCTACATGTATCACTGCCACATTCTGGAACACGAAGACGGCGGCATGATGGGGCAATTCAGTGTTGCTTAGCGCAGAAATCCCTTTACCCTCCGCTGACAGGAACCTTTAGGGGAATCCTATTCCTCGATAGAGGTTTGAGATGAAAACCGAATTGCACATCAAGCGGCTGACCCTCGCCGGCGGGCTGTTGATCGTCATCTCTGCGCCTATGCATTTCATCTTGCCCGAGCAAAGGCCAATTGTCTTCGCAGCTCTCTTTCTTTTGGTGCTCCATGCCGCTTAGCAAACCGCGCCTGCATCGGGTTGGGCTATGGTTGGTGGTTGCGCTTGGCGTACTTTTGATAGCCATATGGGCAATGGGATATGGCCCGGCGATAGCCCGCGAGACTATCGAGGTCTGGATAGAGCGGGCCGGCGCTTTGGGACCGTTGCTCATCATCGTGCTCATGATGGTTTCGATCGTGGCAAGCCCCATTCCAAGTGCACCGGTCGCACTGGTGGCAGGCGCGGCGTATGGTCATGTTGCCGGAGCTGTCTATGTCGCCATCGGGTCGGAACTGGGTGCACTCGTGGCATTCATCATCGCCCGCTATATCGGGCGCGACCACGTTGAGCGCTGGCTTGGGGATAAGGCCGGTTTCGGGTTATTGGGCTCTCAAAATCTGTTGATGTTGACGGTGTTCGCGTCTCGCCTCTTGCCCTTCATCTCGTTTGACGCAATGAGCTACGCTGCCGGTCTCAGCCGCCTGCGCCTTTGGCGGTTCCTGATCGCAACTCTGGCAGGCATTCTTCCAGCCAGTTTCCTGCTCGCGCATTTCGGAGCAGAGGCCATGTCGGGAGATTTCGGCACTGCTGAGTGGATCATCATCGGTCTTGGATTGATGACTGCCGCACCGTTGCTGGTCGCAGCGCTCTGGCGAACAAATCGGTCAACCAACGCTTCCTAAGTCTGAGTATGTCAGCAAAAATGAAAACCGTGATTGCCTACTTTACCATTGACCTTCCCCCACAGGAAGCTGCGACCGTGAATCGCTATGGATACACAAACACCACAACTCCGCCGGGATTTCCTGTACTACGCCACCGCCGGAACGGGCGCGGTTGCCGTAGGGGCTGCGGTCTGGCCATTGCTCAATCAGATGAACCCATCCGCCGATGTCCGCGCGCTGTCCCAGATCCGCGTCGATATCTCCGGTGTGGAACCCGGAACGCAATTGACTGTCAGTTTTCTCGGCAAGCCGGTGTTCATCCGGCACAGGACCGACGCGGAAATCGCGCAGGCCCGTTCGGAAGATGTGCTTTCCCTTCCTGATACCGTCGCCAGAAATCCCAACATATCCGGAGATGACCTGGCCACCGATGCAAACAGGGCAGTGGCGGGAAATGAGAATTTCTTGGTCATGATAGGCGTTTGCACGCATCTGGGATGTGTACCACTTGGTGACGGAGCCGGCGATTTTGGTGGTTGGTTCTGTCCCTGTCATGGCTCCCATTATGATACAGCAGGACGCATTCGAAAGGGTCCGGCACCGGAGAACCTGCATATTCCCACGATGTCCGTTTCGGAAGACATGATACTGACCCTGGGCTGACAGGAGCTTCGCGCATCGCGAAGGCCCATAAAATTCATACGCAGCGTTGTCGGAAGAGTCTTGACCCTCCAGTAACTGGAAGGGTTATGTGTTCAATTGTCTTGAAAACGGGAATTAGAAGATGGCCACGGACCAAGAACATCATCACGACATGACGCGCACCTCGACCGCATCAGACCCAGATACAGCGACCGACCCGGTGTGCGGCATGACCGTCGAGATAGACGAAGACACGCGCAGTGCCGAGTATGATGGAGAGGTCTTTCATTTCTGCTCGGAAAACTGCGAAACCAAGTTTGGCAAAGACCCATTTTACTATGCGTCGGGAAACGCCCAAAAGACACCAGCACATGGCGAGGCCGGTACGCAATGGACCTGCCCGATGCATCCGCAAATCCTGAAGGATGAGCCCGGGTCCTGTCCGATCTGCGGCATGGCGCTTGAACCGATGCTTCCATCGGACGAGCCGTCAGAAGAGTTGTCCGATTTCACAACACGCATGTGGATCAGCGCGGCAGCCGCCGTTCCGCTGGTTATCCTGACGATGGGTGAACTGGTCGGCCTACCTGTGCGGGAATGGATCGGACATCAGACGGCTGTCTACATCGAATTCGTCCTCGCAACCCCGATCATTCTCTGGGCGGCTCTTCCCTTCTTCAAAAGGGGGTGGGAATCGATCAGGAATATATCGCCGAACATGTGGACCCTGATCGCGCTTGGCGTCGGGGCTGCCTATATCTATTCGCTTGCCGCAACATTCCTGCCCGGCATTTTCCCCGAAGCGTATCGAAACGGCCAAAGCGTCGGGACATATTACGAAGCTGCGGTTGTGATCGTTGCGCTGATCTTTGTCGGTCAGGTGCTCGAGTTGCGCGCCCGCGAACGGACGGGTGATGCCATCCGTGCATTGCTCGATCTCGCACCAAAAACGGCGCGGNGG